>JBQCEJ010000366.1:0-6133 GCA_051960355.1 Verrucomicrobiota bacterium
CATCATTTCAATCGCTCGCGCCAGCGCGGCAATGGTCGGGCTTTCAAAAACGGCTTTCAGCGGCAGCTCCACTTTGAATACATGACGGACTCGCGTCAGGAGTTGCAAGGCGAGCAACGAATGCCCGCCCAGTTGAAAAAAATTGTCCTCAACAGCGGGCGTTGCGACGTGAAGAACTTCCGTCCAGATGCGGGCGAGTTGGATTTCGCATGTCGTGCGCGGCTGGATTGCGCTGGGTTTGGGTGATCGGGATTGTTCTGGCTCTTGCGATGGAAGCGCTTTGCGATCGACCTTGCCGTTCGGTTGCAACGGCAGGCGCTCCAGCAAGACGAAGCGCGCGGGCACCATGAAGTCGGGAAGTTGCGCCAGCAGAAATTCCCGGAGTTTCTCAAGCGATAGATCGCGGCCCGGCTGGCTGACGAGATAGGCGACGATTTCTTGAGCCGTGCCGGTCGCGGCATTTGAATTCGCCAGGCGCTCCCGCAATAAGAGCTTTTGCCGGGGCGATAATCGTTGAATCCGCTCTGCTGAAATCATGAGGCTCATTTGATGGCGTGGACGACCACCATGGAATCAGCCCACCACAGGTCCCGGCAATCGACCGGCAGTTGAAGGGGTTCCACACTGAACGTGAGAGATTTGAAATGCTGAAACAGAAGCCGTTGATGACGGCGGCTCAAGGAATCGATTTCATGTGTAAGATAGGTGAAGCAACCGCCGGGGCGCAGGTGCTGCGCCGCAATCGGAAAAAAGTGCTCCGCAAAAACGATGCTGCGCGCCAGATATTCTCCAAATTCACGTTCGTTCAACGGATAGGTTTGGAAAAATATGCCGTCGAACTGGCCCAGCGTTCCAATGGCTTCCTGCCATTTGCCGCGAACCAGGCGGATGTCCCGTTCGGCAAAACGCGCACGCCACGGTTCAAAGAAACGGCTGATGACCGAATCGTTGCACTCGATGATCGTGTGAGATCGAACCTCGCCCTCTTGAATGAAGCCCGAAGCAAGGCCGCGACCGAAACCAATTTCCAGCACGTTGCCATGCGATTGCGTAACGCCGCGAGCCATCGCTCGCATCAGCGGGATGTGCCAGTCTTCGAGAATTTCCTGTTCGGACAGCTCGGCCTGGGTGCGATCCGCCACCATCGTTTCCAAGCCCATTTCTGCCCCGGGAACAAAACGCTTTGCAAGCGCATCGGCGGCGCGCAGGTCATCGACGAATTCATCCAAGGCGCGATGCAAGAGCCAGGTTCGCTGTGAAGGTCGGGGCGGCCGGATAAACTCCTGGCGTTTGAGGCGGAGTGAAAATTCCAAATCCGGCGTCTGACGCGTCAGTTCGTTGGTTTCGCTGTAAACGTCCGGCTTTGATTCGGATTCCACATCGGCCAGCAACTGCTCCGCGGCTTCCAGGTTCATGGCGGTCAGTTGTCGCAGAATGTCCAGATCGGTTTCACTTTCGACCGCTCGGCTCTGGGGAATTTCGCGGGCGACAACCACCGCGTCTTGGATTGCCTCGTGTTGCTTGAGAATGGCTTCGATTTCCTCCAGTTCAATGCGATGACCTCGCAGCTTGATTTGGTGATCCGCGCGGCCGAGAAATTCCAGATTGCCATCGGGCCGCCAGCGAGCCAGGTCGCCGGTTTTGTACAAGCGTGAACCGGTGTCTCGACTATGAGGATCCGGAATAAACCGGGCCGCAGTGAGCTCTGGCCGATTCAGATAACCCCGCGCAATTCCCGGTCCGCCAATGTGCAATTCTCCGACGTCACCGTTTCGTACCAACCTGAGTTCGTCATCGAGTAAGCAGATATACGCGCCGGGAATTGGTTTTCCGATCGGCACACTGGATTTCGCCGCCGACGGTTCACACCGAAAGGCGGTGCTCCAGACCGTTGCTTCCGTTGGCCCGTATTCATTGTACAGAACGGCGCCCGGCAACAGCGCGTGATGCCGGTTCACCAGCGCGGGTGGACAACTTTCACCCGCAACGATCACGGTCGACAAGCTGGAGAGCGCGGTCGATTGCTCCAGCAAAACGGTGTAGAGCGACGGCAGGCAGAGCAGGTGAGACACGCGATGTCGGGCGATCAGATCGGCAAGCTCAAAAGCGGTTTGCTGCGAAAATTCGTGGGGCAAGGTCAACGTTCCGCCCTGGCTTAGTGTCCAAAAAATGCCGGCCACCGAACTGTCGAATGCGTGGGAGGAGAGCAGCAGAAAATTGCGGATCGGTTCCTCGTAAAATCGGAAGCGCGCCAGCGTGGAATGAATGAGATTGCGATGCGTGACTTGGACGCCCTTGGGTTTGCCGGTTGAGCCGGAGGTGTAAATCACGTATGCCAGATCATTGGCTGAATTGATCGGCAATGGGTTCGCAGCCGATTCGCCCGCGAGCTGCGCCCAGTCGTCATCCAGTTTGAAAACGGCCGCCGTTGTTTCCAGTTTTGGCAAATGCCCTTGAACCAGAATCCATTGAACGCTGGCGTCGCTCACCATGAATTGCTGCCGTTCGGGCGGATAGGAAGGATCAATCGGGAGATAGGCAGCGCCGGCCTTGAGAATGCCGAAGAGTCCCAAGATCATTTCGAGCGAACGCTCCACCCGCAGGGCCACGATGGATTCAGGCCCGATGCCTTGTCGGCGGAGATAATGAGCGAGTTGATTGGCGCGTGCGTTCAGTTCGCCGTAGTTCAGCTGGCGTTGCTCGAATACCACGGCGGGGGCCGAGGGTGTGCGGGCTGCGACGGCTTCGAACCATTGATGAATGCGCTCAATCACAAAGGCTTCCGTCGTCTTTTCCAGCACGGAGCCTGGGTGCGAATTCTTTGAACTCGCCGCTTTGATATCCACGCATGTTTCCATAGTGCGACTAAGCCTATTATGTGGATTTAAGCAGCAGTAAGTGGGTGAATACCTATCGCAGGTTACGCCAGAACCCGAAGCGTCAGGACATTTTGCAAGTTCATTGCATGATCCGCCAGACGAGGCGCTTACGATCCGGCCCAAGCCGTGATTGCATTGGCTGGCGCCGCGTTTTACCGTGGGCGCGTGATAGCTCTGCTTGATTATGGGTCCGGCAATTTACGAAGCGTGCATAAAGCGCTGCTGCAAGTCGGCGCCGACGTGCGCATTGCGACTCGACCGGCGGAAATGAAAGAAGCCGAAGCGGTCGTGTTGCCCGGCGTTGGCGCGTTCGATGATTGCATCCACGCCTTGGCCAAACAGGATTTGCTGGAAGCCGCGCGCCGTTTCATCGAAACCGGAAAGCCGTTCCTGGGCATTTGTGTCGGGTATCAGGCATTGTTCGAGAAAAGCGAGGAGTTCAACAGCTGCGCGGCCGGCTTGGGCGTTTTCAAGGGCAACGTTGTGCGGTTTTCGGATCAGGCAGGACTCAAGATTCCACAGATCGGTTGGAATCAGATTGAAAACATCAATCCGCGCTGCCCGTTGTTTCGAGGCATCGATGAAGGCAGCTACGTTTACTTCGTCCACAGCTTTTTCCCACGACCAACCGATCCCGGTATTGTGGCCACACGCACGACCTATGGTGAGACATTCGCTTCGGCCGTGTGGCGGGATAACGTCTTTGCGACGCAATTTCATCCGGAAAAAAGCCAGAAGGTGGGCCTGCAGCTATTGAAGAATTTCGTGGATTATGCCGGCGGGCAGAATCGGAGCTGAAGAGTCTTGACCG
This sequence comes from Verrucomicrobiota bacterium, assembly GCA_051960355.1. Taxonomy (GTDB): domain Bacteria; phylum Verrucomicrobiota; class Verrucomicrobiia; order Limisphaerales; family DASXHY01; genus DASXHY01. Next base: position 3,691 of record JBQCEJ010000366.1, read on the forward strand.
CGGTTCACCCCGATCGCGGGAATGAAAAGTTGTTGGAACGGTTCGGACGTTCTGGCGAACTCAGGCGATGTGGCACAAGGACGTAACTTTCGCCAGGGCGAGGCGCAGATCCTCGGGCATGAAGGGTTTGCTGAGAAAAACATCCACGCCCGCCGGGGCTTTCATCGTGCAAGCCATGCCAGTGATCATGATGACGGGTTGGTCGGAGGCGATCTTCTTTATTTCCGAAACGAATTCATCGCCCTTCATTCCTGGCATCGAGTAATCGGTCAGCACCACATCGAAGCGGTTTGGCGCAAACAGCTCGAGCGCCTCCCGTCCACTTTGCGCGGTGCACACCTCGTGCCCCTGCAAGGTGAGTATCAGACGAATGCAATCGCAGATGTTCACCTCATCATCGACGACCAATAGCTGCAGTTTCCTCGTCACAACAAAAGAATCATTTTGCCCATTCATAAATGCCCGGAGAATCATCCTCTAAATGCCGAAACGAACTCGGAAATGTCAAGAGTGCATTAGCGGCGATTGTGCCAATCCACGAGGATCCACAAAAACCTTTTACCTTTATCCGAACGGGTTCTGACGGCGCTGGTTACAGAAGGTGTCGGCGGGAAATTCATGTCGGCATCTTCTCAGCACTTTTGAGAACTTCTGCTAAAAACGTCTCCCTCAACCGATCGAGACCGAAGCGTTGGGTCGGCACCATGGCAAGGGGGTGCGCATTCAAATTCAAGTGTTTGCTGCGTGCAACCAAATGGCCTGGTGAGAGTTCCATGCCCAAATTCAGATCTGATGGACCTCAGCGCGCGATACGACGCTTGGGATTTTCCCCTGAAGCTCGTCCCGTTCGACTCCGCGCTCAATCGCACAAGCCAATGCGACCGCACCCGCGTCTAGGTCTTATCAGCAGGCTCCTCCTGGTTCTGCCGTTCGATCTTTTTGGTTTGAAAAAACGTGAAGGCACCGAAGATCAAAAAGCAAACACCCACCAGCACGAGGAAGTTTAAGCGGCTGGGATCCGTGAATCCCCACAAGACGAAAACAGCTCCGATGACAAAGTTGAAACCAGAGGCTCCGGTCCTGGCGCGGCGGTTTGAATCGAGAAGCTTCGCCGTCCGGGGCGCGAATCGGATGTTTTGATCAATCAATGCGATGACGGCTTTTGCATCCGCCTCGCACCGACTGCGACAGGCTAAACCCTTGCCGAGATCAACGGCACAATCAGGACAGACTCCCTTGCCACACGATTTGCAACTCCCGACAGCATCCCGGTCCTGATGGTAAAAACATTTCATACGGGTATTCGTTTTTGCAAAGGGAACGAAACTCTAATGGCCCCTGTTACGTGAATTCGCGGTCCAACTTCCGTTGCCTCGGGCGCCCCGCGCTATCCGGGAAAGAGCAATTCCAGAACATTCCCTGTATTTGCTGGCGTTTAAAAGAGTGGTGCCGGTGGTCGGACTCGAACCGACACGACTATTCTAGCTTCAACGCACTTCAACCCACTGCGGCTAAATGCAGTGGTTTTTGACTGGTTTTGAAACAAAAGGGACAATAAGGTACAATCACTATGGCGAGTTTGTATCGACGAAAAGGCAGTCCGTATTTCTGGCTGAAGTACCGCGCGCAAGATGGAAGCGTCAAACAGGTTTCCACAGGATGCAGCCTCAGTTCTCAACCCGAGGTCCGACGCGCCAAGCAGATGGAAGCGCAAAAGAGCCTGGAAGAGTTGCAGTATGGTGACTCTCGAAAGCTGAAGGAAGGCTGGCAATGGGTCGATGAGTATTTGGACGCTCGCTATCAATCCAATGCGCTGAGTTTGGAGCGCTATCAGTCGGCATGGGCCAGTTTGAAAATGTTCATCGAAGAAAAATCCATCAAGTCTCCCGCGGCTCTTCTGCGACAGCACTGTTTTGATTACGTCGCATGGCGCAAGAAACCGGACAAATCCAAAGGCAAATATAAAGCCTGCCTGAATACGGCGCTGGTCGAAATCAAGGTGCTTCGAATTGTCATGCAAGAAGCCGTGGTCAGGGGAATGGCCGCCGGCAATCCCTGTTACAAATTGGGAATCAAGCAGGATAAACCCAAGGAAAAACCCGAACTCACGGAGGATCAATGCGCTCTGATCCGCCGGGAGATCCTGAAGGTGGAAGATGCTTTTGAACGCACGATGCTTGCCACCAGTTTCGAAATTGCACGCTACCAGGGCTGCCGCCTCAGCGAGACCCGGTTGAACCCCATGACGGATGTGGACATTGCCAACCGGCGGATTCGTTTTTACGTCAAGGGTGGCAAGGAGCATTCGACCTTGTTGCACGAGAAGCTGGTTCCGTTCTTCACGAAATTGCAAGCGGATGGTTGCGTGGAGACATGGACGGTGCCGCTCGAAAGGACCAAGAGTCGCCAGTGGGCTGGCAATGTCTGGTTTCGATTTTTCAAC
>JBQCEJ010000367.1:0-2717 GCA_051960355.1 Verrucomicrobiota bacterium
ACGCCAAATTCCTCGGCACCCAACAGCGCGGCCACCGCCACGTCGCGCCCGGTCTTCAATTGACCGTCCGTTTCCACGTAGATACGGCTGCGGAGGTTGTTCAACACGAGCGTCTGGTGAGTCTCAGCCAGGCCGAGTTCCCAAGGTCCGCCCGCGTGTTTGATCGAGGATAACGGTGACGCACCCGTGCCGCCATCGTGGCCGCTGATCAGGACCACGTCGGCGTGCGCTTTCGCAACACCTGCGGCAACGGTGCCCACGCCAACCTCGGCGACGAGCTTGACGCTGATCCGCGCGTGGCGATTCGAGTTCTTCAGGTCATGAATCAACTCAGCCAGATCTTCGATCGAATAAATGTCGTGATGCGGCGGAGGCGAAATGAGTCCCACGCCCGCCGTGGTGCCACGGGTTTTGGCGATTTCCGGGAACACTTTTTTGCCGGGCAATTCGCCGCCTTCGCCGGGCTTGGCGCCTTGGGCCATCTTAATCTGCAGGTCCTTCGCGTTGACTAGGTAATGGCTCGTCACACCGAAACGTCCGGAGGCGACCTGCTTGATCGCGGAATTCTTTGAGTCACCCTGCTCGTTGGTCCAGGTGTAACGCGCCGGGTCTTCGCCGCCTTCGCCAGTGTTCGATTTGCCGCCAAGGCGGTTCATTGCGATAGCGAGTGCTTCGTGAGCTTCCTTGCTGATCGAGCCGTAGCTCATCGCGCCGGTTTTGAAGCGCTTCACGATGGAATCCACGGATTCAACTTCTTCAATGGGCAGCGATTTTTCGGCCCAGTTGAAGTCCAGCAAGCCGCGCAAGGTGCACAGGTTTTTGGCCTGATTGTTCACCAGTTCCGAGTATTCCCGGAAGATCTTGTAGCTGTTCAGCCGGCAACCAATCTGCAATTTGTGAATGGTCTGCGGATTGAACAGGTGATACTCGCCGTTGTCGCGCCACTGATATTGGCCGCCGGTATCGAGTTCGCCGTTCACTTCCCGCGGGGGGAAGGCGTGGTGATGCCGCTCCAAAGCTTCCTGGGCGATCACATCCAGGCCGACGCCTTGAATGCGCGAGGCTGTCCAAGTGAAATACTTGTCCACGACTTCGCTGTTCAGGCCGACGGCTTCAAAAATCTGCGCGCCGCGATAGCTCTGGACCGTGGAGATTCCCATCTTGGCCATCGTCTTCACGACGCCTTTGATGGCGGCTTTGATGTATTTCTTGATCGCCGTTTTGTGGTCGGTATTGACCAGCATTTTTTCAGCAATCAAATCGTCGATCGTATCATAGGCGAGATACGGATTGATGGCGCTGCAACCGTAGCCGATGAGCAGTGCGAAATGATGCACTTCGCGAGGTTCACCCGATTCCAGAACGAGCCCGACACGTGAACGCGTTCCAGCGCGAATCAAATGATGGTGCAATCCCGCCACGGCCAACAGCGCCGGAATGGGAGCCTGTTCACGGGAAATGCCGCGGTCTGAAAGGATCAGGATCGTCACGCCGTCCTTGATGGCTTGGTCGGCAGCCGCAAACACCTGATCCAGAGCAGCTTCAAGCCCTTTGGTTTTGTCGGCCGCCCGGAAAAGAATGGGTAGCGTCTCGGCCTTGAAACCAGGACGATCGACGTGCCGGAGCTTTTCGAGGTCTTCGTTGGTCAAGAGCGGATGCTCGAGCTTGATTAAGGCGCAGCTTTCCGGGGTCGGATTCAGCAAACCACCTCGCGCGCCCACCATCGTCTCGGTCGAGGTAATGATTTCTTCGCGGATCGGATCGATCGGCGGATTGGTGACCTGTGCAAACAATTGCTTGAAATAGTTGTAAAGCAACTGCGGCTTGTTCGAGAGAACCGCCAGCGGCGTGTCCGTGCCCATGGAACCGAGCGGCTGAACGCCGTCGTTCGCCATCGGACCGACGATGAAACGCAAATCCTCGAATGTGTAACCGAACGCCTGCTGGCGCTGGAGAATCTTACGATGCTCGGGTTCCGTGCCGTGAGGCGGCTCGGCCAGGTCTTTCAGCAAAACGTGATGCTCGTCGAGCCACTTTTGGTACGGATGCGCACTGGCGTATTTCCGCTTAAGCTCTTCATCCGCAACAATGCGACCTTCGATCGTGTCCACGAGGAACATGCGACCAGGTTGCAGACGGCCCTTGATGGCAATGCGCTCAGGAGCAATCGGCAGCACGCCGGCTTCCGATGCCATGATGACCAGATCGTCTTTGGTGACGTAATAACGTGACGGACGCAGACCGTTACGATCCAAACAAGCGCCGATACGGAATCCGTCCGTGAACGCGACTGAAGCCGGTCCATCCCACGGTTCCATCAGGCAGGAATGATATTCGTAAAACGCGCGGCGTTCCGGATCCATGCTTTCGTGATTTTCCCAAGGCTCGGGAATCATCATCATCATGGCGTGCGGCAATTCGCGTCCCGCCATGACGAGCAGTTCGACGGCATTGTCGAACATCGCCGAATCGCTGCCGTCGGTGTTGATCACCGGCAAGACTTTCTTGATATCCGGTCCAAACAGATCGGAAACGAAATTCGCCTGAGCCGCGTGCATCCAGTTGATGTTGCCGCGCAGTGTGTTGATTTCGCCGTTGTGCGCGATGTAGCGATACGGATGCGAACGATCCCAACTCGGGAACGTGTTGGTCGAAAACCGCGAATGCACCAAGGCCAGAGCCGTGGTCATTTCCGGATTGCGCAGATCCGGGAAATA
>JBQCEJ010000368.1:0-10875 GCA_051960355.1 Verrucomicrobiota bacterium
CAGGAAAATCGTCTCGGGATATTCCTGTTGCACGCGGGCGATGATGTAGTGCCAGGCTGGCAGAGGAACTTTGTATCCGGCATCGCAGCGGAATCCATCCACACCGCGCCGACACCAGGTAAGAAACATTTCAGCAAGCTGATCCCAGAGCACGACATTGTTGTGTTTCAGCTCGACCAGATCTTCCCACGTTGTTCCCCACGCGCCGGGGCTGGCGAATCGTCCATCGTGTTCGCGCAAGAACCATTCGGGATGGTTCTCCTGGAGCGTGGAGCCCCAGCCCGTGTGATTGATGACAATATCGAGGAAAACTCGTGCGCCACGCAGATGAGCCGCATAGGTCAATTCCCGAAATTGGTCCACACCGGTCGTGCGTTGGTCGAATACGACGAGGGCTGGATCAATCGCCGTCAAATCCAACGCCGCATAGGGACTGCCAAAGCGACCAAATCGGGCGTAGGTCGTCGGTGTCGGATTGACCGGCAGCAGGTGCAAAACGCGACAACCCAGCGTATCGACAATATGCGGCAAGGCTTGAATCAGGTCGCGCAGTTTTCCCGAAGGCGGAATGATCGTGAAACCGTGATCTTCGATCTGTTGAATCTGGCCCTCGAGCTTTTCGTTGCGCGTGCTAACAGCGATTTTAGTCGAACCCAACAGCCGTGGAAAGGCGCAGTAAATGGTGTTCGTCGTGCGATAAGAATTCGGGTGAACAGAGACGCCGATGTCCGCTCCTTCCGGCCAATGTTGCCAGCCTTTGGAATCGAGGAGATACGCCTTGGCCTGAAAAAAACCAACTTCGGCCAGCGGCAACTCCAGCGACCAGCCGTCGCCTTCCTGTTTCATCGGCAGATCGCACCAGGACGCTCCGGCCAAGGGCAGACTTTTGGTGTGGGCCTGGATGATTTCACTACGGAGCCGTTCAGCTCGTCCCAAATTGGTGCGCAAGCGCGCCTGCCAGCCTGAGCCAGCCGGGCGGCCTTCACGATTTTTCAGGAAGAAACGAACGCGATCGCCGACAAATCTTTGCAAACGGTCGCCCGTCGCGGGTGTCATCATCAAGTCCAATCGTGCCATGCTCGCCGGGGTAGTGTTCAGTGGTTCTAAAATCGCAACTTCAGACCGGAATGCAATTCCGCAGTGCAGGAACGGGACATTACTGTCTGACAATCTCCGCGGAGGACGGTTTCCAAGCCCCAACGTGCAGCATTTTCGGGAACTTTCGTGGATTTGAGAAAGTGGCGGCAGTTTTGCTACGTGAGCCGTGTCCGGTTGTGGCAGTGGAAGCAGTGGAACCTTTTAGACCGGGCACATTTGAAAATGGCGAGCACATTAACTCAAAGCGAAGAAGCTCAATTGGCGCAGACGATCGAGATGTTTGAAGTCATCACCGAGTCGCAGCCGCATGACTATCAATCCTTGGAAATTCTCAAGGAGGCTTACTCGAAGCTGAATCGCCACAAGGACGTCGTGAAGACGGCCAAGCGGATCGCCGAAGCCTACGTGGACATGGGCCAGCTGTCATCGGCGATTCTGGAATACGAAACCATCCTGCAGCGTTGCCCCGACGATCCGGATGTCCAAAAAGCGCTGAAACAGATCGAGAGCAAGGCGAACAATTACTCGGCACAACCGCCCGTCAGCGACACCGACCCGGGCAAAACCGCTCCCGCGCTGCCTTCAAAGAATTCGAAAACACCCGACCGGAATGGCGTTGCCAAAATCGAGGATGGCCGGCAAACGCTCTACAAGTATTTCGTCGAAAGCAAAATCATCAGCGCTGGCGATTTCGACCTGTGCTGGGTGCCGCCGGAATCCGCCACGCTCGGCGGCATTGCCGAACCGTTCATTCAGGTTTTGGCTGACAAAGGCATTCTGCCGATTGAGAAGTCATTGAAGATTTTGAGCGACAAGGGTCGCATCGCTTACCTGCCGTTGGAAAAATACGACACCGACATTGATCTCACACGCAACTTTCCTGCGCAGATTTGCCAACGCTGGTGCGTGCTGCCGTTCGATCGCATGAGCAAATCCATTCTCGTGGCGACGGCGAACCCTTTCAACCAGCAGGCGGCAAAAGAACTGGCCGCCTCCACTCCGTACCGGCTGATGTGGTATGTCGCTCCGCCGGCTGAACTGATCAAACTTCTGCAAAAAGCATTTCGATAATTTATGGCTGCGGTTAAAACATTTGGAGAGCGCATTGCCGATGCGTTGGTCGAGGATAGCCTGCTGACAACCACGCAGGTTGAGGAACTACTTGAGCAACAGAAAAAAGGCGGCACCCGCCTGCTCAAGCTCATTCTCGAAAAAGCTTACGTCAGCGAACAGGACATGGCCGTCTGCATGGGCCGCGTCCTGAATACACCGCCCATCAATCTGGCCCGGATCAACATTCCCCTCGAAATCGCCGAACTGTTGCCGCGCGACATCTCTCAAAATCATAAAGTCATTCCCGTCTCGCGTCTGGAGAACAAGCTCTTCATCGCGATGGCCGACCCGCTCAACGTCCTCGCGCTGGACGACGTCCGACGCATCACCCGTTTGGAAGTGTCGCCGATGATCGCTTCCGAAAAGGCGATCATCGATAAAATCGCGAGCCTTGATGCTGCCAAAGGCAGCAGCATGGAAGACATCATTCAGGACGCCGAAAAAGGCCAATCCGAAGATGCGGACAATCTCGAACTAGCCAAAGAATCGACCGACGACGTCAATCTGGATCAACTCGCCGCTTCCAGCGAAGAGGCGCCGGTGATCAAGCTGGCCAATCTGATCCTGGTTCAAGCCATCAAAGACCGGGCGAGCGATATTCACATCGAACCGTTTGAACGCGGATTGAAGCTGCGCTACCGCGTCGATGGCGTGCTTCAGGAAGCGACCCCGCCGCCGAAGCAACTTCAACTCGCGCTCGCTTCCCGCTTCAAAATCATGAGCAGCCTGGACATCGCCGAGCGCCGCCTTCCGCAGGACGGGCGCATGCGGGTCCGCGTCGCTGGAAAAGATTACGATCTGCGCGTTTCGATCATGCCCACCGTTCATGGTGAAAAGATCGTGCTGCGCGTACTCGATAAATCCAATCTCTCCGCCAGTCTCGACAAACTCGGATTGGATCCCGACACCTTTCAGCAGGTCAAAACGGCCGTGGATGCGCCGCATGGCTTGATCCTTGTCACCGGCCCGACCGGTTCCGGAAAGACGACCACGCTCTATTCCGCCCTGAACGAATTGAACAACCCAGTGTTCAACATTGTCACCGTCGAAGATCCCGTGGAATTCCAAATTCCCGGCATCAATCAAGTCCCCGTGAAAAAGGAAATCGGCCTGACCTTCGCCAGTTCGCTCCGCTCCATTTTGCGCCAGGACCCCGACATCATCATGATCGGTGAAATCCGCGATACCGAAACGGCGGAAATAGCCGTCGAAGCCGCGCTCACAGGTCATCAGGTGTTGAGCACCATGCATTGTAACGATGCGCCCGGCGCGATTGCGCGTCTGGATGACATGGGCATTGCGCCCTTCCTGATTTCCTCCTCGGTGATTCTCACCTGCGCGCAACGACTGATGCGCCGCATCTGTTCGCATTGCAAAGAGCCGGTGACGTATCCGGACAAAATGTACAACGACTTGGGCATTGATCCGAGCACCTTTGATGGATCCACACTCTACCGCGGTCGCGGCTGCGATCGTTGCAAAAACTCGGGCTATGCCGGACGTCTGGCGATCATCGAAGCGATGACCATCAGCGACGACATCCGCAAGCTCATCATCGGTCGCGCCAACACTCGCGAGATGGGCAAGATCGCCATCGGCCAGGGAATGCGAACGCTTCGCATGGTCGCTCTCGATCGCGTGCGCGACGGCGTTTCCACCTTGGAACAAGTGCTCGTGCTGACCTCGTCACACTGACCCACGTTCAGGATTTCCAAGCGCGCCCCGGGCCCGTAACTTCGTTCCATGCTGGAACTGGAAGAAGCCTTGGCGCGCATCCTTGCGACCTTACCTGAACCGACTCGGGAAACCGTGGCGTTGAACGACAGCCATCGGCGCATCCTGCTCGAACGGATTGTCGCGCCAATGGATCTGCCCCACTTCGATAATTCTTCCATGGATGGCTACGCGGTGCGCGCCAGCGAGGTGGCCGGCGCCAAGCCAGACGCTCCCATTCGCCTGCGACTCTGCGGCCGCATTCCCGCCGGACAAAACGCCGAGCGCGAAATAACTGAGGGCGAGTGCGTGCGCCTGTTTACCGGTTCACCCATGCCACCCGGCACGGATGCCGTGGTGATGCAGGAAGACACGCGAGTTGATGCGAGTCAGCCGAATGAAGTCGCGATTCTTGAACCGGTGAAGCCTTGGGAAAACATTCGCTTTCGGGGTGAAGATGTGAAACGCGGAACGCCCCTGCTCAAGTCTGGCGAGGTTTTGACAGCAAGCCGAATGGGACTGTTGGCGGCGATGGGCTTGAGGACGGTCGAAGCGGGCCGTCGTCCGCGCGTTGCTCTGCTCGCGACCGGTTCCGAACTGCGCGAAAGCGGTCAGGTTCTGGCTCCCGGACAGATCTACGAAAGCAATCGCACTCAGTTGGCGCCGCTGGTTGAAAGTGCGGGCGGGCAAGCCATAGTTTACCCGATTGTGCCCGACGATTTTCGAGCAACTCAAAATGCTCTGCAGAGCGCATTGAGTGAGGCTGACATTGTTCTGACCAGCGGCGGTGTCTCCGTGGGCGAATTGGACTTTGTCAAAGACGCGTTCGAACAACTCGGCGGCAAGCTCGACTTTTGGAAAGTGGCGATCAAACCCGGTCGTCCGTTTGTCTTTGGCCAGCTTGGGAAAAAATTCCTGTTCGGTCTGCCGGGCAATCCCGTTTCCGCGTTGGTCACATTCCTGTTACTCGCCCGCCCTGCCCTGCTCCATTGGCAAGGCGCAACGGACATCGACCTGCGAAAAAATTCAAGTGTGCTGGCTGAACCTTTGGAAAATTCCGGCGCACGACGGCATTTCATGCGCGTTCGAATCGCGGCCTCAGGCGAAACCTATTCGGCTGGAGTTCAGGCGTCGCACATATTGAGCGCCACCGCACAATCAAACGGATTGGTGGATGTGCCGCCGAAAACAATTCTAGCTGCGGGAGAGACCGTGCCGGTCCTGCGCTGGGATTGACCAGCGATCAAAACTTCCGTTGCGGCAGGGAGAAATCTGCTTTGGGCGGGCCCGTTCGCTCAGGGCTCGACGGGATGGTTTGAAACTGTGATTGGCCCGGAGCAGTCGGAGCGGTTGGCGCGATGGGCGCAGCGGGAACGGCACTGGCCAGAGCTGAATTGTAAGTGCCGGCAGCCGCATCGTATGGATTCCGCTGGTTGGCAGGATAAACAAATCCCGAACCGCTGCTGGGCGTGGCGAAGCCTTGGGCAACCGGTGGCGCCAGCTGAGTCGCCGGCTTCGGCGTAACCGCAGGTTGCTGGAAATTCAACGCCTGCTTGAACGCTTCCATGTGCCGATCCTGCGCCTCGCGTTCGCGAATGTTTTCGGGCGACATCGGATTGTCTCGCAACCCGAGCAGGTTGTTGGCGGTGCTTTCCGGCCTGGTGCGATTCTCGTTGAAATTGGGACTGGTCAAGTTGCGCAAACCTTCGAGAGTCCGACTTTCCTCAAACGGATTCCCGCGGCCAAACCACTCAATGGCGGGAGCGGAGTTGGTCGGAGCGATGCGACTGCGGGCCTGCCGGTCATAATACCGTTCCACTGGTGTCATGAGGCTCATCTCACGACCATCCAATCCGTACTGCGGAATCTTGAGAACTTCCCGCGACATGTAGTCTTTCATGATGTCCTCCGGCGTGAAGAAAGCCCAATTACTCTCATCCTCAAGCAATGATTTGGAGCGGCGACCTGGCATCGGAGGCGGCACCGGCGCCAAGGAAGGCTGTAGCGTTGGCCTCTCGAACATCTCCAGCGACTGCGGCCGATCTGGGAAATTGATGCGACGATCTGAGGGAATTTCCAGGTGCTCAGAAGTCGCTTTGGCAACACTCGGCGCGCTCGACGAAGAACCGCTGGCAGCCGGAGCTGAAGAATCGGCAGCGAACAAGAGCGGCGAGGCGCATACGCACAGAAACAAAACCACAGCAGTCCGCGCAGCGTTCCCTCGAAAAACTAAGGCACTGGTTCTCATTGTCGCCTGAATACTAGCTGGAAATCACCGCACGGTCAAAAGCTTAAACAAGGTGGAACCAAGCCACCGAACGAATGGCAATTGAATCCTCGCTCGAAAACGCCGTCCGCTAGCGCTGTTGTCACTCATCGTTTCCGCCCGCCCCGCCGTCGAGGCAAACACCGCGTTTGGCTGCGACTACGAAATCCAAAACCGTCCTGGCAGGTCCGCCGCCAAATTGAGTTTGAGCGGCAGCCACCGCCGCCCGGAAATTTTCCCCGGATCGAAAAATCGCGTGATACAAACGTTTGAGTTCCAGGCGTTCCGCCGGACTGAAGTTTGCGCGTCGCAGACCAATGATGTTCAAGCCGCGGATCCCATTTCTTCCAAACGCAATCGTGAACGGCGGCAGGTCTTTGCTGATCGCGGCGCCGCCCTGCATCAGCGACAGCGTGCCGACACGCGTGAATTGGTGCACAAGGCAATTGCCGGAAATGAAGGCGCGATCCTGCACCACGACGTGGCCGGCCAATAAGACGCCGTTGGCCAGGATCACATGATTGCCGACCACACAATTGTGGCCGATATGCGCATTGGCCATCATGAAATTGTGAGAACCGATCACGGTTTCATCGGCGAGTGTGGTGGACCGGTTCACCGTGAAGTGTTCGCGAAAGACATTGCGATCGCCGATGCGCAAGCGCGTCGGTTCGCCTTTGTATTTCAAATCCTGCGGATAGTCGCCGATGACACAACCGGCATGGAACTGGTTGCCCACGCCGATTTGGGTGACACCAGTGATGTGAACATGCGGACCGACCACGCACTCGGGGCCGATCTCAACCGCTTCGTCGATGACAGCATAGGGCCCGACCCGGACGGAGGAATCGACTTTGGCCTTCGGGTGAATGATCGCTGTGGGATGAATCACGCGCTCAAAGTGCGAAAACCGGCGGGCTTGCCAAGTTTAAAATACACTCGCGAGCTCGAAACATTCCGCTTTCATCCGCGCCAACTCTTGCTAAAGATTTCCCTCGTTTCGTTTAAAGAAAATGAAAGAGATTGTTCCAACGCCACCGTCGATCGTACGCAACGATGTTGCCACCATTCAGGCGCTGTTCCAAAAAAACGTCGTGCCGACTTACGGCCGTTTTGAGATCGCGTTCAGTCACGGATCGGGCAGTTATCTGTTTGATGTCGCCGGGAAGCGTTATCTCGATCTGGGCGGCGGCATTGCCGTCACTTCTCTGGGTCATGCGCATCCGGCGATCACCGAGGCGTTGATCGAACAGTCGCGAAAGCTCGTTCATATCTCGAATCTCTACTATCAGGAACCACAGGGCCGACTCGCGGAAAAGATCGTCCAGCTCATCGCGCCTGGAAAAGTGTTCTTCTGCAACAGCGGCGCAGAAGCGAACGAAGCCTTGTTCAAACTGGCGCGCAAGTTCGGCCACGACGAAGGCCGGTTTGAAATCATCACCGCGCTCAACTCCTTCCACGGTCGAACGCTCGCCGGCATTTCGGCCACTGGACAGGACAAGGTGAAGAAAGGTTTTGAACCGATGACGCCGGGCTTCCGCCACGTTCCTTACAACGATCTGGAAGCGGTTCGGAACGCCATTTCGCCAGCCACAGTCGCGGTGCTGATCGAAGGCATTCTAGGCGAAGGCGGCGTGACGCCGGCCACACCTGAATATCTGCTCGGGTTGCGGCGTTTGTGTGACGAAAAGAAATTGCTGTTGTTGATGGATGGCGTTCAGTGCGGACATTTTCGGAGCGGCCGTTTCCAATCTTTCCAACGGATTTTGGCCAATAGCGCACCTGGATTTTTGCCGGACGGTATTGCGATGGCGAAATCGATCGGCGGCGGTTTTCCAATGGGCGCGGCGTGGTTTCGTGCGCCTTATGCCGACCTGCTGGGACCCGGCACGCACGGCACGACTTACGGCGGCACACCGCTGGGTTGTGCGGTCGCGCTCAAAGTTCTCGAAGTCGTGGAAAAGGAAAACCTCGCCGCGAACGCCTACGCAATGGGCGAGTTGCTCCAGAACGGTTTGCTGCAAATCGCCGCCAAGTTTCCCACGGTCATCCGCGAAGTGCGCGGCATGGGCTTGATGCTGGGCTTTGAACTGACACCGGATATTCGGAATCTGCCGGGCGATCCCAGCAAAACGCAATCGATCCGTTTCGTAAACCTGTTGCATGCGGCCGGCCTCCTGACCATTCCCGCTGGCGCACAAGTCATTCGGCTGCTGCCGGCTTTGAACTTGCGCCAGAGCGAAGCCGAGGAAGGCCTGAGGATAATTGAAGCCGCCGCAATGAAATTGGCTGGTTAATCCCCCGCCATCGCGACAAACTCTTTTTTTGGGGATATGAAGAATCTGCTGAGCATTGAAACACTGTCCCGCACGGATATCGCAACGATCCTGGCGGACACCGCTGCGATCAAAAAAGACCGCGGTCATCACAAAACCCAACCTCTGGCTGGACAAACCTGGGCGCTGATCTTCGCTAAGTCTTCGACGCGCACCCGGGTTTCCTTTGAGGTGGGCATCCGGGAACTCGGCGGTGACGTTATGTTTCTCAGCGCGCACGATATTCAACTCGGCCGCGGCGAACCCATTCAAGATACCGCCCGCGTGCTGGGCCGGATGGTTCATGGCGCGATTATCCGGACCTTCGCCCAAAAAGATGTCGAAGAGTTCGCCCGCTTTTCCGGTATTCCCACGATCAATGCCCTAACAGACGATGAACATCCCTGCCAGATTCTGGCCGATGTTTTGACGTTTCAGGAACAGCGGGGCTCCATTGAAGGAAAAACCGTGGCGTTCATTGGGGACGGCGCCTGCAACGTGGCCAATTCCTGGATCTGGGCCGCGGCCAAGCTGGGCTTCGAACTGCGCATCGCCTCGCCCAAGCAGTTTCAACCCAGCGCCGAACTGTTGAAGAAAGCCGGTGGGAAAATCTCCGTAACGCACGACATCAAGGCTGCGGCTCAAGGCGCGGATCTGCTCTACACGGATGTTTGGATTTCGATGGGCAAAGAAGCTGAAGCGACGGAGCGGATTGAAATTTTGAGCGGTTACCAGATCAACGCCGCGTTGGTGAAGCTCGCCAAACCGGGCGCCCTAGTGATGCATTGCCTGCCGGCTTATCGCGGCAAAGAAATTGACGCCGAAACGTTCGAGGCGCACGCGAACACTATTTTCGCTGAAGCGGAGAATCGTCTGCACGTGCAGAAATCGATTCTGAACTGGGTGGTTTCCTGAGCAGGCAAGCGGCTCGCCCAATCACTTCGGATATTGACGCAGATATTTGACCGCGACGGTCAGATCTTTTGGCCAGGGAGCGGTGATCGTCACCATTTCGCCGGTGATCGGATGCGGCAACGCCAACTGCTCGGCATGCAAAGCGACCCGGCCCATGAGCGGACGTTCCTCACGGCCTTTTTTCAAAACATAGCGGCTCTTCAAGCTCGACAGGAAAAGCGGTCGTCCACCGTAAGTCACATCACCCACGATCGGCAATCCCACATGGCGCAAGTGAACGCGAATCTGATGCGTCCGTCCCGTCAACGGTTCGCAGCGCAGCAGGGTGTAATTGGAAATTCTTTCCAAGATTTCCACCCGGGTCCGTGAGCGTTTGCCGCCTTTTTGATCCACGCGCATTGTGCCCAGTTTGGTCGGATGCGGCGCGAGGTTTTCGTCGATCTCGAAGGACTCCTCAGCCGGCACCCCACGAACCAGCGCCACGTATCTTTTGACCGGCTTTTCCGAGCCAAAGAGATCCGCCAACTTCACCAACACGGGCTTGTTTTTGGCGAGCAGGATGACGCCACTGGTCTCAAAGTCGAGCCGGTGAGCGTTCATGAGGTAAGTCAACCCGCGTTCCTTGGCCCAAGGTTTGCCCGCCGTAATGCCGGCGTGCAACAACTTCATCAGGTTCGGGCGATTGGGATCGTAGCGATCCGGCGAAGTCAGCAAGCCGCTGGGTTTGTCCACAGCGAGCAGGTGTTCATCCTCAAAGAGAACGGGAATTTCCCAGAACTCCTGAGTCGCCGGCGCAGACAGTTTGATAGGCGCACTCACGAGTTTTCAGAACGGGACGACATCCTACGATTGACGCTGCGCGCCAGCCGTGCCGGGCTGCGTCTGCATCAGAGGCGTGTCGCGAAGCGCTTTCGTGCCTTCGCGTTGGAACCAGGCGCTGATCGCCTCTTGCCGCCGCGCCTGACGCACGCGCTTGAGGAATTCCGGCAGTTCTGCATTCATTTTCGCCGTATCCACCGGCAGGCGTTTATCGACATAAACCACGAAACCGCCTTCCGCCGTCGGTGTGAAGTTGCTCACCTTTCCAGGCGCGGTTTCAAAGGCAGTGCTGCGGAATTGATAGAGGCTAACGCGTTCCCCAAGCTGCGGGACGTTGGTGGTGCTCAATGAAATGGGCGGCAGCGCGAGCGGCTTGAATCCGGCATTCGTGACAACAGAGGCGAACGTTTTGCCCTGCGCCAGACCTTGAGTGGCGGCGCGAGCGAAATCGGTCCCGGCCCGGCGCGCCATGCTGATCGCCTGGCTCTGCTTGTAATCCGCGACGACGCGATCATGAACGCTGGCCAGAGGCGGCACTTCACTCGGAACCCTTCGGGCCAGAGCAAACACATAAACTCCATTTTCACCCAGCAAGGGCCCGGCAAAGGGCTCTTCCACTGTCAAACGAAAGGCTTC
>JBQCEJ010000369.1:0-2804 GCA_051960355.1 Verrucomicrobiota bacterium
TTTGCCCAGGCCGTAACTGCCACGCTCGCAAGGACGGCGCCGCGCAACGCTTTGAGTGCGGCGTCAACCGTGGTGAATGGGCTGAGCAGAATCAGGACGTTAATGGCATTCGAGGCAAGAAAGACGATGAAAAAGGCAAGCATCGCAATCGGAACCATGAGCGCGTTGTAAAGCCACGAAAGATCAATCGCCGCGAAACCCAGCGCGTCGAGTGAGGCGCCGCCGCCGTTATGTGCCTGGAAGATCGAGACGGCCCGCGGCACAAATGCTCCCGTCGCCACCAAGCCACTGATCTTGTGCTCAATAGTGTCAGCGACATCCAACGGTTTTTTCAAAGCGGATGGCAAAGCGGTTCCCACTGTGTCTTTGATGAAGCACGCGATCACGAGCAACATCGCGGGCACCCAGAAAAAAGGGTTGGCGTACCAATGCAATCGGGCTTTTTGTTCCGGAGTCTTGGCGTGAAAATACTGCCACGCGCCAACGGCGCTGACGCCGAGCAGCGGTGAGATGGCCACGCCTGTGATCATGGAAATCGTCTGGGCGATCTCCATTCCCGGCGTTTTATCGGATGCCGTTGCTGGCTTGGAGGTTGTGGAGGTTGTTTGGGCTTGAGCCGCGAGCAGCGTCACGGACAGAAACAGCGCCAGCAGACCCACCAGTCTTGGTTTCATGCTGATACAGTGGCTGAAGTGGCCCGGGTGTAAAGTGGGTTTGTCAGCAATCCACCGGAGAGGATCGCAAGTTTTGGGAGGCTTGGAAACTCTTTGACTGGCGCTTGGCTCCAAACGCCACTGGACACCGGATTGAAAGTTTTCTTTAATAATTTCCAAAAACCTTTTGCAATTCTTGAAGACACTGCTAGAAACGTTTGTGCCGGTCGTTGGAGCCGGTGAAATTTTTGTAACTGTTGAACGAATTCCGCGTAGGCCCGTCGATTCCTCACGACCAAGTTTACGGAGAAAGATCGTGTTGGAATGAACGTGCCCTTACTTTTCGCGGCTAATACTGGAGCCCCATCGAACCAGTATGAGTTGGTTTACATCTGGGACCAGGCCACCCTGGAAGCCCGGGCCATCATCGTTATTCTGGCCATCTTCTCAATCATGGCCTGGTCAGTGATGATCTCCAAAGCCATCCAGATGCGCCGGGCTAAAAGACTCAACCACTTCTTCTCCACCGAATTCCGCTCTCAAAAGACGGTGCTGGACGTCTTCGATCGCCGCGTCCAGGCCGATGGTTGCCCGCTGTTCATGGTTTATCAGGCGGGCAGCATTGAACTCGACACACGTTTGAAAACTCCCGAAGGCGGCCGCAAAACCCGCGTGTCCCTCAAAGGCATGGAGCACGTGAAGCGCACCTTGGAAAACTGCGTGGCGCGCGAATCGTTGAAACTGGAATCGGGTTTGATTTTGCTCGCCATCGCCGTCAGCGGTGGACCGTTTCTCGGATTGTTGGGAACGGTCTGGGGCGTGATGAGCACGTTCGGCCATATCGCTCAGCAAGGCAGCGCTACTTTGACCGCGATGGCGCCGGGCGTCGCTGCGGCGTTGATCACGACGGTCGCCGGCCTGCTGGTCGCGATTCCCTCGATGTTTGGCTACAACTGGCTGGTGCATAACCTGCGCGTGCTGACCGTAGAACTGGACAACTTTGCGCAGGAGCTGATTTCCAAGATGGAAACGGAATATCTGAGCGAAGAATGAGACGGTTCTCCCAACGCAGTCATCTGGTGACGCTGAGCGAGATCAACATCACGCCGCTGTTGGACTTGGCGTTTGTGTTGTTGATCATCTTCATCATCACCACGCCGCTGCTGGAGAAAGGCATCGATCTCAAGCTGCCCAAAGCCAACGGCACGCCGGAGCAGAAGCTTGAACAGAAGGACATCCGCACGGTCGAAATTGATCCGCGAGGCAACTACGCCTTGAACAAGCGGATCATGAGAATGGATCAGGTCGTCGCCTATCTGGTGCGTGATTTCAAATATAATCCCAACCTCGTGATTTTCATTCGCGCTGATGAAAACAGCCGGATGAAGGATTTCGTGGCCTTCACCGATGCCTGCACGCGCAATGGCATTTCGCGCTACTCCATTCGCACCGAACCGCCCGGACGCTGATGAACCGATTGCAAAAAAAATGTTTCCTGGCTGCGACAGGCTTTCACCTGTTGCTGGGATCGCTTTTGCTGATCGGCCCCGGCTTTCTCTCGTCGAATGACAAAATCATCGACCCGCCGGTGCTCACGTTCGTCCCTTACAAAACCACCGATCTGAACATTTCCGGCGGTGGCGATCCCAAAGGTGGAACGCCGCCGCCCGCTCCCGCGCCTCCGGCGCCGGAACCGAAAGTGACTCCACCGCCAGCCAAACCCGAGCCGGAGGTCGAGCGGCCTGCGCCCAAGCCGGAGCCGAAGGAAGTTGAGCAGTCGAAGGACGATTCGTTTTCGACCAAAGTCACCACCAAACCCAAGCGTTCCAAGCCGGAGATCAGCACGACGCTCGTTCGACGCGATACTTCAACCAGGTCGACGAAAACCAAAGCGGCGGCCGAGGCGGCGGCCAATGCGCGTCGCGAGGCCATCAGTCGCATTGCCAGCGCAGTGGATCGCATCGGCGGAGATTTGTCTGGCACCACTTCCATCAAGCTTCAAGGCCCCGGCGGCGGCGGGATTCCGTACGCCAATTTTCTGATGGGCGTGAAGAAGGTTTATTCCGATGCCTGGCTGATTCCTGATGGAATCAAGGATGATTCGGCCTCTGTGGCCGTATCCGTCACCATCGGACGGGATGGCACCGTGCT
>JBQCEJ010000370.1:0-4200 GCA_051960355.1 Verrucomicrobiota bacterium
AAAGGAAACGACCGGTGCGCGGCGACTCAGGCCCGCGAAATCAGAGAGCTTGTCTCCACCCGTCCCCTGCTCCACCACAGCCACGACGCCAAACGCGCCAACCGTCGTCAATCCATAGGTGAGGACATAGTAAATCAAGGACGCCATTCCTTCCCCGCTGTTCGCCAGAATTCCCAGCAAGGCATAACCGGCATGAGCAATCGCTGAATACGCGAGCAAACGCCGAACGCTGTTTTGCACAATCGCAGCCAGATTGCCGAGAATCATGGAAAGCGCCGCCACCACCGCCATCACCGGCACCCAACCCGCGACGTAATGCCGCCACGCTCCGCTGCCTTCCGCTCCGGCAAAGGCAAACATCATGAGTTTGGCAAAGATAAAGAAGCTCGCCACTTTGGAACCCGACGCAATGAAGGCCGCGCTTGGCGTTGGCGCTCCTTCGTAGGCGTCCGGCGCCCAGAGATGAAACGGCACCGCCGCGACTTTGAAACCAAAACCGATGACCGTCATGACGATGGCCACGATCAGCAAAGGATCGAGCGGCTTGTCGCCAATTGCGGCCGCAATCGCGTGCAGATTGGTGGCACCGGAAAGGCCGTAGATCAAACTGAGGCCGAACAACGTGAAAGCCGCTGCCGTGCCGCCAAAAAGAAAATACTTCAACGCCGCTTCAGCCGACTTGATGTTCCGCTTGTTGAAAGCGGTCAAGATGTAAAGCGAGAGGCTGGTCAGTTCGAGCGCGACAAAGATCATCAATATGTCTTCGGCGCTGATCAGAAACATCATTCCCACCGTGGCCAGCAGAATCAGCGCGAGATATTCGCCGACGTGCTCGGTAAAATCAGAATTCGCGGACAACAAGATCGTGCAGATCGTCAGGACCAGCACACCGATCTTCACCAGTTGCGTCAGCGGATCGATTACGAGAAATCCTTGGAACGCGTTCGCATGCTCCGGCGAGATCAACATCCAGGCGATCGCAACCGCACATCCCAGACTGCTAATCATCGCGCCGATCAGGAATCGGAAACGCACTTCCAGACCGCGCAGGGTCAAGTCGGCCAGCACCACAGCCAACGCAGTCGCGACCAGAATGCTTTCCGGCAGCGCCAGTTTTAGCAGATCGAAATAGCTCACCGGGCACCTCCCGTCCGCAGCCAGTCAAACAAAGGTGAATCGAAGCTTGGCACAATTATCCTGAGCAGAAGATGCGGATATACGCCGACAACGAGCGTGGCGAGAATTAGGATCGCCGCTCCTAAACGTTCCGGCACAGAAATCGGTTCCATCGGAACATTCGCTTCTGTCGTGTGATGTGTCTCCGCGTGAACCTCGGCCTCCTTTTGATGTTCTCCGAAGAACGCCTTCTGCATCGCTCGCAACGTGTAGGCCACGCCCACTAAAATCCCAATGCCCGTAATTACGGTCAGAGTCGGATACGCCTTCCACGCGCCAATCAACACCTGAAGTTCCGCAATGAAACCGCTGAAGCCCGGCATTCCCATCGACGCCATTCCGGCAATCACAAACGTGACCGCTGCAAACGGCATCGCCTTGGAAAGCCGCATGGCTTCCAAGATTGGCAGTTCGCGCGTGTGCGTCCGCTCGTAAACCATTCGTCCAACGACGGCAAACAACAATCCCGCGATCACCCCGTGCGAAAACATCTGCAAGACTGCGCCGCTCAAGCCAATCGTGTTCAAGGTCATCAAGCCCAAGAGCACAAAGCCCATGTGGCTGACGCTGGAATAACCGATCACGAATTTGAAATCCTTCTGCACCAGCGCCACCATCGCCCCATAGACAATTCCGATCACCGCCAGAACCGCAAAGACATCGCGCCACGAGCCAAAACCCAGCACATGGCAACCCCACGGGTCCAACCCTTGTGGAAACAGCGTCATCGCCACGCGCAGACACCCGTAAGCGCCCAACTTCATCACCACACCGGCGAGCAACATGGACGCTGCCGTCGGTGCAGCGACGTGACCGGTCGGAGCCCATGTGTGAAAGGGCCACATGCCGGCGAGAATTGCAAAGCCGATGAACACCAGCGGAAAGGCCCACATCTGGAATCCGTGAGAAAAAGGATATTTCGCCAGCTCAATCAGGTTCATCGAATGCCCGCCGGAAACCACGTAAGCCGCAATCAAGCCCACCAGCACCATCGCGCTGCCGATGAAGGAATAGAGCGCGAGCTTCATCGCACCGTATTCGCGTCGAGTCGAACCCCAGATCGCGATGATGAAATATTTCGGGATGATCGCGATTTCGTAGAACACGAACAGCAGGAACAAGTCGAAACTCAGGAACACGCCATACACGCCGCCGATCAGCGCGAGATAGAACGCAAAGAATTCTTTCGCCCGATGCTCGATGTTCCAGGAAAACAAAATGCCAGTTACGGAGGCCAATCCCGTCAGGAGAACGAGCGTCAGACTCACGCCATCAGCCGCCAAGTGATAGCGCAGCCCAAGCGTAGGAATCCAAGAAGCGTTTGCCAGCGTGACGATCTCGCCCGCCTTGAATTCCGCAAAGCCAAGCACTGCGAAGAAGCACCCGGCCACAGACGCCGCCAACGCCACTGCCCTCGCCGCCCGAGCGTTGTCCTTTGGCAGGAGCATCAGCGCCAGCGCGCCGATAAAGGAAATGTAAATCGTCCAGGCTAGCATGATTAAAATGGCAGTTGCTTGACCATCTGGAGGACGGTTGAGTTGATGATCCCCAGCACCAGTTGCGGATAAAGCCCAATGGCAAACATGAGCGCGATTGGCAACGCCAGCAGCACGCGTTCGCTGAGGGTCAGGTCAGGAAACTTCGCCCAGCGTTCATTCAGCGGTCCGTTGAAGACGCGTTGCAGAATCGTGAGAATGAAAATGGCCGTGACCAGCAGTCCGATGACGGAAATCGAGGCTGAGCACATCGCCAGCGGGAATGCGCCTTTGAAGATCAGGAATTCACCGATGAAGCCATTCAACCCCGGCAATCCGAGCGACGAGAAAAGCGCGATGCCAATCAACCCGCAGAAAACCGGCGCCACTTTTCGCAATCCACCAAAGTCGTTCAAGCCGCGTAATCCGCCGGTGCGCTTTTCCAAAAGGCTCACGAACCAGAACAAGGTCGCGGCTGTGAGGCCATGATTAAACATCTGCAAGAGCACGCCATTGAGCGCCGCCGCTTTCTCCAAGGCCGGATTCGCCAGGCTCGTGGCTGCAGTTGCAACAGCGAAGATCGCCAGCAGACAATAGCCCAGATGGTTGATAGAGGAATACGCGAGGATGCGTTTGAGATCTTTCTGGGCAAACGCCGCGCTGGCTGAAAATACAATCGTGATTACCGCCAGCACCAGCAAGGGCGTGCGCAGCCATTGAATCGGCTCGGGGAAAATCGGCAGCAAGATGCGGAGAAAACCATACACACCCATCTTGGACATCACGCCGGTCAGCAGCATTGTCGTGCCGGAAGGCGCTTCGGCATACGTCGCCGGGAGCCACGTGTGAAACGGCATCAGCGGCACTTTCACAGCGAATCCGAGCAGCGCACCCAGGAAAATCACGGTCGCCAGTTTGTGACTGGTCAACCCGAGCCAGCCCAGATTGGACGCCAGCGCCGGAATCAACTTCCCGTTGCGGGCCAACTCCGCCAGCGCGGTGAAATCCGAAACCTTGCCCGTCGCCAGATAAATTGCCAGAAATGCCAGCAGCAAACCGACACTGCCCACCATCGTGTAAACGAAAAACTGCGTGGCAGCCGCGGCGCGTTGCGTTCCACCCCAGAGCCGCACCAGGAAAAACGTGGGGATGAGACTCAATTCCCAGAACAGGAACCAATGGAAAAAGTTCAACGCAGTGAAGGTCCCAAACAATCCCGCCTGCAAAAACAAGACGAGCGCAAAATAAATCTGCGGGCGATCTTCCGTTCGCCACGCGGCGATGATTGCCATGGGCGTCACAATGGCGGTGAGCAAGAGCATCAATAATCCAAGCCCATCAGCCGCAACGCGATATTCAATTCCAAGCGTTGGAATCCAAAGATGACGCTGTTCAAATTGCAACCCGCCGGACGACGCATCGAACGCTTTCCACATCCAGAGGACCGTTGCCAGCGAAAGGAAGCTGAGGCCAAGCGCCAGGGCGCGCGCGGCCTTCTTGTTCTCGCGACCGAGCCCAACGACAATCACACCCCCGATGAGAGGCAGCA
>JBQCEJ010000371.1:0-6109 GCA_051960355.1 Verrucomicrobiota bacterium
ATCGTCGATCGCATTCAGAAGGAACACGGGCTAAACGCCCTTGCGCAATTGACCTGTGTTTCAGCGACGAGGGAAGATATTGCGAAGCTGCTCGAACAGATCCGCACATTTGGCGTCAAGAATGTGCTCGCGCTTCGCGGTGATCCTCCGGGCGGCGGTGAGTTCAAGATGACGCCCGGCGGTTTCGAATTTTCCAGCCAGCTCGTGGACTTCATCCGCAAGTTGGACGGCTTCAGCATCGGCGTCGCTGGTTTTCCTGAAGGCCACATAGCGTGCAAGGAAGGCAAGTTCGTCGATTGGCAACATCTCAAAACCAAGGTGGATGCCGGAGCAGATTTCGTTTTGACGCAACTGTTCTTCGACAACGCCGACTTCTTCGCGTTCCGCGATCACCTGACACAACGGTTGGGCGTGAATATTCCGCTCGTGCCGGGCATCGTGGCCATTCTGAGCGCGTCGCAGATCAAACGCTTTACCGCGATGTGCGGGGCGCGCATTCCCGCGGCACTGGCGGCGCGATTGGATGAGATCGGGGATGACGACGCGGCGGCCGCGGAGTTCGGGATCGAGTACGCCACGAAGCAATGCCAGGAGTTGCTGCAGGCGGGTGTGCCGGGAATCCATTTCTACACGCTGAACAAACCGCATTCGACGATTCGCGTCTTGAAGAATTTGGGTTTGGCTTAGCCAGAACAAAGCAGCCGGAAGGGCGCTCCGGAGAGAACGTTGCGGGAGAAACTTTCCGCAAACCCTTTGCTTTCTTCGCGTGAGAGGGCTTCGGCTTAAATCTGGAGGGCTGAGTTGGGGGTTTTCCGAGGGGCCGAGCGTGTCGACGGCTGGCCCGGGCAGTTCTTCATTGTCTTCCAGCGGGGTGGAACCGCTCCCCCTGCTTTGGTATTTCCCGCCAGCGGAAGTGGCCCGGCATGTTCCGGATTCGCACCCTAAACCCCAGTGGTTCGCCGCTTCTTCCGACCGATAGTCCTCCTAGAACCGTGATTCGGCAACCCAAGGATCACAAACAAAGGAGACACACGGATATGAACACGTACAAAACGATCGGACTATTGATGGCTGCAGCGGCATTGGCTGCTTCGCCAGTGCAGGCGCAGACCTCCACCCAGGATTTATTCCTGGTCAAATTCCACGCCACCTGCAAACCCGCGGACAGCTCCAACAAAGGTTCCAACAAGATGGACAACCAGGATCTCATCGAGCAGTGCGTGGGCACCGGGTTTTCCAAAAAGGAACTGAAGAAAAACTTCGCGCTGGTTTACAACCCGGCCACGGACAGCATCCAGGTGGTCAATGCATCCGATGGAAGCCCGCTCTGCGACATTTTCCAGTTCCAAGGTGGAACTAATGCGACGAGTGGCAACCAGCTCGAGCGTTTTACCTTCGTGTTCAGCCCAAACCAGGCTGAAGCGATCGGCAGCGCGGTGATCAGCGAAAAGTCCACGGGCAATGCCAACAAGGCCAAGATCAAAGGCAATATCCAGTTCACCATGACAGTGCCGGGCACGAGCTTCATCACCGGCGACTCAAGCACTCTCACGGGTGAGACGGCGACGGCCAGTGACACTCACGGGCTTACCGAAACCAACGTGATCACGGATACTTCCGGCGGGGATTCCTCCAACAACGTCAACACCGGCTTCGTGCAAGCGAGCGCTGCTGCGGATTCTGCCTCACCGGGTGAAGTCGCGGTTTGCACCGGAACGTTCAACGCGGGCGCGCGTTTTGAACCGGGTCAAGTGACCGTCGAAACGAATGTGCCTTCCAATGAAACTCCAGGCACTGGCGAAATAACGCCTCCTGAGGGCAACACCAATAACGTCAGCGTCACCAACACGGTTCGCGACATCCGCTTCGTCACGGAAGCGGCGCAGGACAGTTTGAAGGAGATCCAGGCAGGCCAGCTCGCGATGCAAAATTCCACCAATCAGGCAGTCATCGCCTTTGGCCAGCAACTGGTGAATGATCACACCCAGGCGCTTAATGACCTGACTCAGATCGCCAACGCAAAAGGCATCGAAGTTCCGACCAGCTTGGATGCTGTGCAGCAGAAAGCAGTCAACGCATTGACTGACCTTCAGGGACAAACTTTCGATACCGCGTTCCTGAAGGAAGAAGTCGCCAGCCACCGGGCGTCTATAAAGGTGTTTCAGACCGAAGCCGACCACGGGGATGACGCAGACCTGCGAGCCTACGCGCAAGCCACCGTCCCGATGCTTCAGCAACACCTTGACCAGGCGTTGCAACTGCAATGACCGAACCGTTCAAGCGCTTGGCTAATCAGCCAATTGCTTGAGCTTCCTGCCGGCCTGGCCGCCGTCAATCAAACCGGCGGCCAGGTCCCAGCCTTCTCCCAGCGAGCGCACCCGATTCGCCACAAACAAAGCCGCGGCGGCATTGAGCAAAACGGCATCGCGCTTGGGTCCGCGTTCGTCACCCGTCAGCAAGCGGCGAACGATGTTGGCATTCTCGTGACGATCGCCACCCGCCAGATCGGCCAGAGTGGCCGGCAACAGACCAAAGGCATCCGGCGACAATGTTGAAGCCGTAAAGCCGCGTGCCTGGTAGAACTCGGCAATGCTGTTCTCGCCGAGAGTTGAGAGTTCATCCAGATAAGCGGTTTTGGTTTCCGAGCCGGAATCGCCCAAGCCGGGATCGGAAACCTTTCCGCTGACCACCATGCCGCGGCCCACGCCGATCGATTGCAGCACATGCGCCAGCGGCTCGCACAGCTCCGGTCGCGGCACACCAACGAGTTGCGCGCTGGGCCGCGCGGGATTCAAAAGCGGTCCGAGGAAGTTGAAGATCGTTCGCTGACCGCGTTCACCGCAGAGTTTACGGGCTGCGGCAATGTGCTTGAAGGCCGGGTGATAATTCGGCGCGAAGAAGAACGCAAAGTTGCGCTCGCCCAAACAGCGCGCCGCCTCGGCTGGCGGCAAATCCACCTGAATACCCAATGCCTCCAGCACGTCAGCACTCCCGGATTTTGAGGTGACGGCGCGATTGCCATGTTTGGCAACGGCGATGCCCGCGGAGGCGCAGACGATCGCGACGGTGGTGGAGATATTGAACGTGTTCAGCCGATCACCGCCCGTGCCGCAGACATCAAGGATTTCCCGGGCGCGGGTGGCGGCATCGAGCGGCGGTTGAATCGAGCGTTCACGCAAGGCTTGCACAAAGGCCGCGAGTTCTTCCACTGTTTCGCCCTTGAGCGCAAGGTGGCAGAGGAAATCCGCCTTGGCCGTCGCGGGGACACTTTCATCAATGAGTTGCTCGACCGCGAGCTGGCATTGCTCGTCGGAGAGATGCCTGGACGCGGCGAGTTCTTGGATCAATTGGTGCAGCACGATCGGATTTTACGGGTTCGGGCGGCAAAGTCCAAAGTCCAAAATAGTCCGCGCGGCGGCCCGGGGATTTTCTTGATGCGTGGGGGCCAGTCGAAAATGGACAACGCAAAAAAACTAAGTAACCTTCCGGTTACAGTTTGAGTCTTTTTAGAATTTAGAACGTATGGCAAAGAGCAGTTTTCAATGGGCAAAGTGGCTGGTTGTGATTGTGGTGATTGCCGGTGTGGCCGTCGCCTGGTCGTATTTCCGCGCGGATCATGGCAGCGCGCCCGAGTATCAGACCGCAGCGGTCGAGCGCGACACCGTGGTTCAAGGGGTGACGGCGACCGGACAGTTGAATCCAGTGGTCAATGTGCAGGTCGGCAGCCAGGTTTCGGGAATCATCCTGAAGCTTTACGCGGATTGGAATTCGCCGGTGAAAGCGAACCAGGTCGTCGCGGAACTGGATCCGGCCACTTACAAGGCGGCGGTGGCACAGGCCCAAGGCGAACTCGCCAATGCCCAGGCGAATCTGGAGCTGGCCCAGGTCGAAGCCAAGCGCACGTCGGACTTGTTCGCCGCCAAGTTGATTTCGGAGTCCGAGAATGACACCAAGAATGCCGCGCTGCACCAGGCGCAGGCGATGGTGCAGATTCGCGAAGCGGCTCTGGCCAACGCCAAGGTGAACCTTTCCCGCTGCACAATTTATTCTCCCGTGGATGGTGTGGTGATTTCCCGCAGCGTCGATGTGGGCCAGACCGTGGCGGCGAGTTTGAGTGCGCCGGTGCTGTTCCAGATTGCCAACGACCTGACGAAGATGCAGATCGACGCCAATGTGGCGGAGGCGGACGTCGGCGGAGTCGAGGAAGGCCAGAACGTGAATTTCACCGTGGACGCGTTTCCCTATCGCACCTTTCACGGCAAGGTGGTTCAGGTGCGCAACGCGCCTGCGACAGTCCAGAACGTGGTCACTTACGATACCGTGATAGGCGTGAACAATGCCGATCTGAAGCTCAAGCCGGGCATG
This sequence comes from Verrucomicrobiota bacterium, assembly GCA_051960355.1. GTDB lineage: Bacteria > Verrucomicrobiota > Verrucomicrobiia > Limisphaerales > DASXHY01 > DASXHY01. The sequence goes on from JBQCEJ010000371.1 coordinate 4,366, forward strand.
ACGGCCAATGTTTCCATCGTTCTGGCCGAGCACACTGACACTTTGAAAATTCCGAACGCGGCGTTGCGCTTCCGAATGCCGGAACCCGCCAAAAACAACGGTGCGAGTGCGACGAGTCCCAGTCCGGGCACGAACTCGCGTTCCGGTTCGGGATACACGGGAGGCGCGCGTGGTGCCGGTGCCGGCGGGGCGGGAATGCGGGTCCACGGCAAACAAAATACGCGCACCGTTTACGTTCTGGAAAATGCGACGGCAGGCGAGCCAGCCGAACCGAAGCCGGTGCAGGTGAAGATTGGCATCACGGATGGGATTTACACCGAGGTGCTCGAGGGCCTGAAGGAAGGCGATCAGGTCGTGACCGGTTCCAAGGTTTCGCAGGAGGAAAATTCCAAGTCTTCCAATCCATTCAGCGGCGGCCGAATCCGCCACTTCTAAGTCCAGGGCGCCGATCATGAACGCGGTTATTCAACTGGACGACATCCAGAAGACCTATCAAACGGGTGAAGTCGAAGTGCGGGCGGTGCGAGGCGTTTCGCTCTCCATCCACCCCGGCGAATTCGTGGCGATCATGGGCGCGAGCGGTTCGGGCAAATCCACGATGATGAACATCGTGGGCTGTCTGGATCGGGCCACGCAAGGGCGCTATCTGCTGGACGGAGTCGATGTTTCCCAATTGAGCCGCGATCAACTGGCGGACATTCGCAACCAGAAGATCGGTTTTATTTTCCAGGGATTCAATCTGCTGGCCCGCACCTCCGCTCTGGATAACACCGAACTGCCGATGCTTTATCTGCGTCACCGGATGACCGCGCACGAGCGGCATGCGCGCGCGCTCAAATGCCTGGAACTCGTCGGCCTCGGCAAGCGCGCCGATCATCATCCCAATCAGCTTTCCGGTGGCCAGCAGCAGCGCGTGGCCATTGCGCGTTCGCTTGTGAACGAGCCCGCATTGCTGCTGGCTGACGAGCCGACCGGCAATCTGGACAGCCAGACCAGCATTGAAATCATGGGCGTGTTCCAGAAATTGAACGATCAGGGAATCACGATCGTGATGGTTACCCACGAACTGGACATCGCCAGCTACACCAAGCGGAACATCATCCTGCGCGACGGCAATATCCTGACCGACACGCTGGTGACGAACCGGCTCAACGCGGAGGTGGAACTGTTGAAACTCAAACAAGCGCACGCGGACGTGAAGCTCGCGTAACCGGATTATGATTCGCCCAGCATCCAACCCTTCAGTGACGTCTCCCCGCAGCTTGGGCGCTGGGTCGCTGGCCTTGGCTTTTCCACGGCATCGGTTTCTTTGCCCATGAGATTTTTTGCGACCATTCGACTGGCCATGCGTGCCTTGCGGCGCAACAAGCTGCGTTCCGTGCTGACCATGCTTGGCATCATCATTGGCGTTGGCTCGGTCATCGCCGCCGTCAGCATCACCTCCGGCGCGACCAAGCAGGTTGAGGATCAGGTTTCCGCGCTCGGCCAGAACGTGGTTTCGGTCTTTTCCGGCAATTTTACCAGCGGCGGCGCTCGTGGCGGCTGGGGTGGTGCCACGACACTGATTGTTGAGGATGCGAAAGCCATTCTCCAAGGCGTGGCCAACGTTGTTGCCGTCAGTCCGGAAGTCCGCGATCGCAATCAAGTGCTGGCGAATGGCCTCAACTGGAACACGATGATCATGGGCGAGTCGCCGGAGTATCCGCAGATCCGCAACTGGGAAATGGGCAGCGGCGCGATGTTC
>JBQCEJ010000372.1:0-5921 GCA_051960355.1 Verrucomicrobiota bacterium
GCGCAAGTGGCCATCACGCGCGTGGAACCGAATGCGACATGCGAGGCACTGATAATCCGACCCGCCAGAAACAAATTCTTGATGTTCCGCGAATAAAGCGCCCGATAGGGAATCTGATAAACGCCCTTGGAATGCCATTGAGTGCAGCCCGATTGCCGGCTGTAAACGCCTTCAACTGGATGCAGGTCGATGGCCCAACCTCCAAACGAAACCGCATCGGCATGCTTACGCTGTTCCACGATGTCCTGCTGCGTCATCATGTAGTCGCCTTCAAACCGGCGGCTCTCGCGCTTGCCTGGAATGGTCCCTACCCATTCCAACGTCATCGTTTCCGACTCTGGGAACTGCCCCGAATTCTTGATGTGATTCCAAACGCCATAGACCACTTTCCACAGCTCCCATTTGATGGTTTCGGTTCCGTGAACGGTGTCCGTCGCGCCGCCCCACTCGAGCCACCAGAAACGACATCCCATGTCGTTCGCACGGATATCGCGCCAACGCGGTATCTCGGTGATGTCAGTCAGCGCAAAGCTCGGTGGCGTGTATTTCACCGGCCGACCGGTGTCCTTGGAGTAGAAATAAATTGTGTGGCCCAATAACTCCTTTGAGGACACTTCCGGCGCAAACTTCTCGCCGAATTCCTCACGCGCTTCCGCCCCGATGCGAAACGCCGCACCCGCCAGGAAACCAACAATACCGTCGCCGCTGGCATCCACAAACAGTGGCGCCGTGATCGCGTACGCGGTGGAGTTCTGGGAACAGAACGCCCGCACGGATTGGATCGTATCTGGATCCGACTTTTCCAGATCGTAAACCGCGGTGTTCAGTAACAGCGTGATGTTGGGCTCGTTGACCACCATTTCCAAAACGATCGTGTCGAAGATCAGCGGATTGCCCTCAGGATTGCGGTACATGTTTTCGACCAGCAGTTCATCGATCACTCCGCCTTCACGCGCCCAACGATTGTTGTTACCCATGTGCGACGTGGCGCCGAGAATCCAGAGGCGCACTTCACTGGAAGCGTTGCCGCCCAACACTGGACGATCCTGCACCAGCGTCACCTTGCAGCCCGCCCGGGCGGCTGTGATGGCGCAACAAACACCGGCAAGTCCACCTCCGATGACTGCCAACTCCGTTGCCAATCGTTCCAATTTCAGCTCGCGACGCGCGGTTGCGTGATTCATTTCCATAGTCATCCTGATCCTCTTTTCCTACTGATACTCAAATTGTGCAGTTGCGGTTGTGGCTGCCTGCGCCGTTACCCGCAACCAGTAAGCTCCGAATGCATTGGGGAAACGATGCTCAAGCTGTTGACCTGGTTTGACCGTCAGCCAGGCCACCTCGTTCCAGGTTCCGGTGCCCGTAAAATCGGCTTCGATTTTGAAGCTCACGGGACGGCTGGAGCGGTGTGAAATTGTCAGGGTTTTCCGGTCGTATCCGGAGGCCAGATAAGCATCGCTGGGAACGTTTGCTTCGGCTGGCGAATCCTTCCAGGGGCCGCCGACTCCGCGAGGTTTTCCCAACTGCCAAAGATCATCCACCGCGCCAACCCACAGCGCGCACTGGCCATCATCGCTGCGCACAATGTGCTCGCTTTGGGCACCATCGCTGATGCCGCTCAGAACCAGCAGGCCACGATAGCTGGCGTAATCAGAAACGCGCAAATTATGCGTGGCGATCGGTCGAATTTTTATAAAACCGCCTGCGTTCTGGGCTGGCAATTCGTAAAGCGTGCCGTAGGCGTTGAGCAGGTTGCGCTCAGTGCAAACCTCGCGGCACAGGCGCTCCGGACCAAACATGCCAGGTTGATCAAAAGCGGAATCGCCTCGCGGCAATCGCCAGCGTCTTCCAGCCTTATCCACATAGAGCACCGAAGCCGCATCGGCCGTGATCAGTGGCTCGGGAATGGCAACGTTCTTCATCATCCATTCGTCGGCCTCAAGACCATTCACTCGACGTAATTTCAATTCGCCGTCGAGCTCGTAACTCCCGAGTCCGCCTTTCGCATTCCTGGCTGAAAACCGCAGCGTTTTTGAATCGCCTCCCGCCACATGCAACAGACCGCCGCTGATGCGCTGATCGCCAGCGCGCGCAATGCCGTCAAAAATTCCCGCCTCGCGTGTGCCACGTTTGTCCTCTGAACGGTAATGGAAGAAAGCCGTGACCTTAGCGGCATTATGATCGGGAACGAGTCGCACCCATGCACCGCTTTCGTTCGGTGAAAATTCTATCCATGCAGAGCCATGAGCCCGTACGGCAACTTCACGCAGTTGAGTCCAATGCCCGTCGCCCTTGCGATCCACTTCGATTCGGAACGTCAACTCTTTGCCGCTCTCCTGCGCAAGATCTAACGAACGGTAAGCAAAACCCGAGAACAGGAACGGCTCACTCGCGATCCCCGCTTTTACGTCGTCACTAAGCCAAACGGCTCCGCGCCCCAACGCCGGACCGAAGTTGTCCAGACGGTCGGGATTCACAAACCAAAGATTCGATTGCGACTTGCCGGGAGGGGCCAGCTCACCCTTGATGCGGTCTTTGTTGAGGAACTCGCTTTTTGCGGTGTCATCGCAACCAAACACGAGGCGATCCTCCCAGCGGCAGAAATCGCCAATGACTTTCAAGTAGGTTGAGCGCGGCGCAATGCCGGAGGAGTTTTCGATCGAAAACGTTTTCGGGAATTTCCAAAACTCCCCGTGCATGGTCATCAGCAGCGAGTCGTCGCTGATCTCACGAATGCGCGGCCACTCGGTGGTCCAGCCGTGCGCACCGTCGTAGCAGTGGGAAGCCTTCGGCAAACGGAACGAGTGCCACCGACCGTCTTCCAACAGCATGAGAATCAGCGAACGATGGTCCCAGCCGATACTCCAGAGCCGATCGTCGCCGGGTAAATTTCCTTCAATACCGCCCGGGCCAGTCACATCGGTAAACTGATTGCGTCGAACCACCGTCCACGAATCCGCGTTGCCATTCCACTCTGCAAGCACGCCAGACGGGATCTCAGGATTGGAAAGCGCTGCGTTGCCGTGCTCGCCATTGTTCGCGTAGACGTAGCGACCTTGCGCTGAGTAAAAGCCTTTGCCGTGATAACCGGGAAGCCCCGCGTGGCGACCAAACTTGAGCTGCTCATCCGCCCAGAGCTCTTTCACCGCGAGCGAATGAACATCCACTTCGTAAACGCCTTCCTCCATCGTCGCGTAAACAATTTTGTTGGCGGGGTCCGTGAGGTGCCGCGCCAACCCGGTCAGCCGCCCAAACATGTTCGTGTGGGAAATCACGCGCACCTGGCGATTCGCATCAATGACATAGGGCCCGATAAAGAGCTGCTGCGACTCGCGATGAATCATGCGGGCGGCCGGAGTGCCCCCGATGCTCTCGGGGTGAATCAACTGTTCCAACGCAGGCGTGATTTCGTAGAGTTTATCCGATGAACCACTCGGTTGATGCGGGGCGTAAGTCAGCGTCCAAAGCCGCCCCGCCCACGGCACCACGGCACCGGTGCCGCATTCATTCTCATTGTTGAACATGGTCAGGTGCGGATAAATACCGGACACTTCCAATGACTCAGCGGGCGATGTACCAAGCCCGGCGAGCCACAGGACCGTCAACAAATGGAATGTGCGGCGAGTTATCACGGCTTCGTATAAACCCGAACCCAGTCGAACTCCGCGAAGCTTGGCAGAGCGCTGTCATCAATGTGCTTCGGCTTGACTGGATCTCCCCAGAGCCCGCCGACGCACGTCAGCCAGACACTCTGATCGCCATGTTGAAACTGAGTGGCGTCCGTCTGATGCGTCAGTTTGCCGTCGAGAAAAAACTTCACTTCGGCTGGCGTGAACTCACAAGCCCACACGTGAAAATCGGCCGAGAAATCCGGCACGTCCTCACGCGGCGCGCGAAAACGCTGGCGTCCGAATCCAGCCGGCTTCTTTCCATCACGCTCGCTCCAGTCAATCACGCCCGCCGAATAGGAACGATTGTTCATCGAATCCTGCTCACAGATATCGATCTGCTGCTCGAGCACTGCGCCTATGTCACTGGTGACGCGCTGCGCGAAATCCATCCCATTGGTGATATCGCCCTCATGTTTGTATTTCATTGTAAAGAAGGACGTGTGCCAGCCGGCGCTTTTCGGGCAGCGAAAGCGCGCCTCGTAGTAGCCATACTTGAACGTGCGCTGGCTGATGATGGCGCCCGGCGTGTAATGCAGCTTGCCGGCATCTTCTTTTCTAAAAGCGATTCGCAGCAGACCGTTCGTGACCGACACATTGGCTGCCTTTTGAAAACTCAGGAGACATTCGCCCGTGCGATAATACCAGGCGTTGGTGTCGAGTGAATTGCCGCTAAAATCATCTGACCAGACGAGTTTGTAACCCGCCGGCGCTTCTGCCTGCGCTTGAACATCCGTCGCAAGCACTGCCGCCGCGAAGCATGCGATGGTTTTACAAGCTTCAAAGATTTTCCGGGTGGATCGAATCACAGAGTTCCTTTCATGTCAGCCACGTCATATCCGGTCGGTGTAACTAATTGAACCTCCAGCGCGCCCGATGGAGCGTCCTTCAAAGTGGTGGTCCATGGCTCGGCGCCGGGCTTCAACTCGGGCAGTCTGATCACGCCAGAGCCGGCCAGTTTTCCATCCACCGCGCGCACCTTCCATCGGAGTTCGTAATTGCGCAGGGTGAAACTGGGAACCTCCTCGGCGTTGCGCGGCACAAGCGTCACGACTCGCCCATCCAACTTCAAAGCGTGCACGGGACTGAACAGCTTGCGTACCTGTTCAAACGCAGCTTTGGGACGACGCTGCACATCAACAACGCCCCATTCGCGATTTCCGGAAGGCGGCGTTCCCTTGTAGTTGCTTCGGTAATCGTTGAACGTCCAAAGCGAAACGCCGATCACGTAGGGATGACCTTCGGTCGCCCGACTGAAAGCGGCTTCCAGCCCGGGAATGGTTGCGTCGAGATTGTCACCAAACTGTTTGATGCCGAACTCCGAAAAGAAGATCGGTTTGTCGGGCCATTTCTCGTGCACGATGCTGGCCGTCTTGGCGGATGCATTATAGGTGTTCAGCAAGATGATATCGCTGACGGAAATCGGATCGTTGGTTGGATTGTATTCCTTCCTGGCTCCGGTGAAACTCACGTAACTGATCAACCGGTGAGGATCAAGCTGCCGGGTGAAATCGATCATGGATTTCACATAATCGAAGTGCTGCAACAATTCATTTCCCACGCTCCAACCGACGATGCTCGGATGATTGTAATCCCGATTAATCATCTCAGACATCCATTGCTGGGTGAGCGGATTTCCAGGCTTCATGTTGGGATCGCCTGCGCCCCATACCGGAATTTCCTCGAAGATCAGAATTCCCTTTTCATCAAGATAGTCCAGCAACGCCGGCGATTGCGGATAATGCATGAGGCGCGCGAAATTGGCCCCGCTGCGTTTCATCAGGTCCACGTCCTTTTGCACCAACTCGTGGGGTTCGGTGTTGCCCGTTTCCCGGCTGTCGCTCACGCGATTGAAGCCGCACAAACGCACGCGCTCGCCGTTGAGCACAAGGCTGTCCTTTGTCACTTGAACTTTGCGAATGCCGAAGCGATCACTCTGTTCATGCAAGGTTTTCCCACCTGCTGAAAGCGTCGTGGTGAGCCGATACAGATTCGGATGATCGAAATCCCAAAGCCGCACCTGCTCTTTGGGCAACGTGGTTTCCAGATCCAGCGTCACTTCGTCTCTTGCAGGAATCGTTACTGTTTTGGCCAGGGCGGCTTGATCCGCAGCATTGATCTTTGACGCGAGCGTTGTCTGCATCGGCTTCGCGGAATGATTCGCGAGCTTGTAGCGGATGAAGACTTTCGCCGTGCCCGCGGTCAGCTCAGGTTCGCTGCGAACGTGCTGCCAAATGATCCGTGCTTCGTTGT
>JBQCEJ010000373.1:0-13776 GCA_051960355.1 Verrucomicrobiota bacterium
TGACTGTTGATAGAGCCGCAGGGCATCGGGGTTTTTTTCAAAAAACTGCGTGAGGTCCGCTAGCACCACCACCGTCTCTGGGCTGAGATGATGTTCGATCCCTTCAATGTCCTGATGCTGCGTTTCCGGATCGAGGCCGAACAGCGAGAAGAACCGCGACAGCGTGGCGTGCCGATTCTGAATCGTCCGGGCCACTAATCGGCCTTCATCGGTCAATAGCAGGCCGCGGTACTTTTCGTACTTCAGATAACCGGCTTCAGCCAGCTTCTGCACCATCACCGTGACAGAAGCCTGCTTCACCTTGAGCGACGAAGCAATGTCCACCACGCGGGCGTAACCTTTCTGCTCGATCAATTCGTGAATGCGTTCGAGGTAATCTTCGGCGCTCTGACTGGGAGATGCTTTCGGCATGTCACTGCGATTAAACACGGTTTACACAACTTCGCAAGATTGCTTGGAGTCCCGAATGAAACGCTGGGGAAATGGGAAAGAGAATCATCACCGGCGTGAGCGTCTAAAACGAATTCTGATTCGGGCATGCTGCCGTGAACGCGCGAGGATTCGAAGCGCCGCCAGCGGATGCAACCACGCTGCTATCGCGGCGGAGCGCTCAACACTTCGTCCTCAGTCAGCAAGGTCGCGCCTTTGATCAAACGACAAAATTCCTTTTTGCTCGCATGATGATGCGTTCCCTTTTTGGTGTTCGGGCTGGTCATGGATTTATATTCCACTTCAAGCCGTTCCAAACGCACTATGCGGAAAAACGTCTCACCCTGCTTCCAAACCTGGCTTTGTTGCAGCTTCATAATTGTGTCCGGAACGTAAAGGTCAAATACAGCATGACGCCGCAAGCATGTGCTTCCGACGTGCTGCTTGTAAACAACCACAAGAGAGGAATTGCGACAACCCATTTGGGATTGCGGCGGGAGCAAATCAGGCCAGCGCTGCGATATCCACGTTGGCAGCCAAAGCATTTCCCGCTAAATTGTTTTTTCAATGCCCACGTTCAGCAATATCGCTGGCTATAAATTCGTGCCGCTGACGAACCTCGGTCCGTTGCGCGGACGGCTGCTCAGTTTCTGCAAAGCCGCGAGCCTGCGCGGGACGATTCTGCTGAGCCCGGAAGGGATCAATCTCTTCATCGCCGGCGCTTCCGAAAAAATAGCACTGCTGCTGGCCGAATTGCGCTCGATTCCGGAGTTCGCCGATCTCGAAGTGAAAATCAGCGAGAGCGACCATCAACCATTCAACCGCATGCTCGTGCGCCTGAAAAAGGAGATCATCGCGTTCGGCATCGAAGGCATTGCACCCGGTCAACGCACCTCGCCCAAGCTCCCGCCGAAAGCTCTGAAACAATGGCTGGACGAAGGCCGGCCCGTGACCTTGCTCGACACGCGCAACGATTACGAAGTGAAATTGGGAACGTTCAAGAACGCGCTGCCAATCGGCATTGACCATTTCACAGATTTTCCAGCCGCAGTCCGCAAACTGCCGCCAGAAATGAAGGAGCAGCCGATCGTGATGTTTTGCACCGGCGGCATTCGTTGCGAGAAGGCCGGACCATTCATGGAGCGCGAAGGCTTCAAAAACATTTTTCAACTCGAAGGCGGCATTCTCAAGTATTTCGAGGACTGCGGCGGCGCGCACTACGAAGGCGAATGTTTCGTGTTTGATCAACGCGTCGGCCTCGACCCAAGTCTTCAGGAAACGGAATCGACCCAATGTTACGCCTGCCTCACGCCCTTGAACAAAGCCGAGCAGGAGGACAGCCGTTATGTGCTCGGAAAATCCTGTCCTTATTGCTTCAAAACGCCCGAGCAGCAGATGGAGCTCACGATTCAACAGCGTCATCAAGCCATCGCTCGCGCCATTGATCCCCTGCCCGGCCGCGAACCTTATGATAAGTTTCGCCCGGTGAACGTGCCCGAAGATTGCGACCGCGCGACGCTGCTCGACACGCTTTGCCGGATCGTGGGCCATATCCCGCGAGCGGATTGGGAGGCGGAATGCGCGCGCGGCTTGATCGTTGATCTCAAGCAACAGCCGGTGGAAGCGACACGACGAGTGCGTGCCGGCGAACGATATCTGCACAAATTTCCAAACCTGGTCGAGCCCGACGTAAATGGAAACGTTCAGATTCTGCATGAGGACGAGGCGCTGATTGTCCTCAACAAACCGGCGCCTTTGCCGATGCACGAAGCCGGGCGATTCCACCGCAACACGCTCCAATACATTCTTAACGAGGTTTACCATCCTCAGAAACCGCGGCCCGCGCATCGTCTGGATGCCAACACCACCGGCGTCGTTCTCGTCACACGCACCCGGCATTTCGCCGGTCGATTGCAACCGCAGTTTGCGCGCGGTGAAGTAGAGAAGCTTTACCTCGTCCGCGTTCAAGGACATCCAACGGAAGACGCTTTCCACTGCGCAGCACCGATCAGCGCCGAATCAGGCAAACTCGGCGCCCGCAGCGTGGACTTCGAATCCGGGCTGGCCGCGCGCACTGAATTTCGAGTGCTCAAGCGCCACGCCGATGGAACCGCTCTTCTGGAAGCTCGACCGCTGACCGGGCGCACCAATCAGATCCGCGTTCATCTCTGGCATTTGGGATTTCCGGTCTGTGGCGATACGGTTTATCTGCCGGATGGAAAATCTGGCGGAACGCAGACACTGGGCGTAAACGATCCACCGCTTTGCCTTCATGCGTCGCGCATTCGATTCAAACATCCGCTGACGAACCAGCCGGTTGAATTCACCGCTCCCGCTCCGGCCTGGGCTGACCTTTTGCAATCGCTCCGTCAATCGGCCTGAGCAGCAGACAACGCTCGCCTGGCCCAACGCAGTTTGGCGGAAGCCGAACGTGGATTCGCATGGCGTTCCTCCGAACTGGCGCGAACCACTTCTTCGGAAATGCTCTCATAGAAACCTGCGCGCAGAGCGGATTGAAACGCTTTTTTCACGCGCCGATCCTCGCCCGAGTGAAACGTCAGAATCGCGACGCGCCCGCCAGGAACGAGGCAGAACGGAAGATGGCGCAACAGCGCATCCAACGCGGAGAACTCGTCGTTCACCTCAATCCGCAACGCTTGGAAAACGCGGCGCACAGTCAAATCCACCTCCTCGCGATTCATCCGCGGCAGCGCGCTTCGGACCGCGTTTGCCAGCGCGGTGGTCGTCGGAAAATTCTTTCCCGCCAACGCGGCGGCCAGTTCGACGGCTCGCGGTTCATCCGCATTGTCGGTCAGAATCGTGGCCAGCTCTTCAGGCGCCACCTTCGCCAGCAATGCCGACGCCGGTTGGCCGCGCTGCGAATTCATCCGCATGTCCAGCGGTCCCTCGAGCTTTACGGAAAAGCCGCGCGCGGGATCATCAATCTGCATGGACGAAACGCCCAAGTCCGCCAGGACTAGATCCACTCCAGCCAATCCAGCCGCGGTGATCAACTGCGGAACGCCCGCGAAATTGCTGCGATGCGCCGTAAAAACCTCCGGTCCAAAACCCAACCCGCGGAGGCGAGCTTCGGTTTTGGGCAACTCGAGCGGATCAGCATCGACACCGATCAAACGTCCGCCGGGCTGAATGCGGGCAAGCATTTCCTGCGCGTGGCCGCCGTAGCCGAGCGTGCAGTCCACGGCCACATCGCCCGGCTTGGGCGCGAGCACTTCCAAGATTTCAGAGACCATGATGGGCCGATGCGTTCCGGCCGGAGTTTTTCCAGAGGCCAGCACCTTGGCCACAGTCTCGGCGTAGCGTTCGGGATCGCGCTCCTTGTATTTCTCTTCAAAGCGGCGCGGATGCTTGCCGCTGTAACGCGGTCGACGCCGATGAGGCGTGGGAGCGGACGGATTCAGATTTTCAATATTGTCTTCGGGCACGTCAGAAATCTGTTTCAAAAACGGGATTCAAGCCAGCATGACTTCTAAACCGATTGAAGTTAGCGGCCCGAGGGACGCGTGATGCGAACTTCCAGCCGATAAGTAATCCGAACGAGCAGATCGCCTCGACCGCCGCGCGGCTTGGGCAAACCTTCGCCGACGATCCGCAGAACTTCACCACGACCGACGCCACGTGGAATCTGCAAGCGCAGCAACGCTCCATTGGCGCCCGGCACCATTTCAACGCCGCCTTGAGCTGCGCGCTCCGGCTTGATGCGCAAATCGCAGCGCAGGTCGGAGCCACGCGGTTTGAAGCGAAAGCCCGGTTGCGCGCGAACTCTGATTTGAACAAAGCCGCTGGCGAAAGGTTCCTCGCGAGCCAGGCGAAAGCGCGTTCCGGGCGGGGTTCCCGCCGGAACAACGAGCTGGTAAATCTCGCCTCCATTCGGGTTGGCCGGATCGTTGACGCGCACCTCGCGAGTCGTGCCACTCAGCAATTCTTCGATCCGCAAGGAGACGTCTTGCGTGATGTTGCGCTGGATTTTTTCCGAACGCTTCGGAGCGGCCGCCGTTTTCGCGGCATCGAGTTCCCGATCGTAGGCCGCGCGGCGGACTGGATCACTCAAGATTTCATGAGCGGCATTGAGGGCTTGCGTGAGCGGGATCGCTTCAACCCGACCGGGGTTTAGGTCCGGATGATGTTGCTTTGCCAGCAGGCGATACGCGTTCCGAATCTGCGCGAGCGTGCAGCGTCGGTCCAGGCCGAGGACGGTGTAATGGTTTGTTTCAGCGGATTGCAATCCGGGAGATTATCGCGTCGAAGTTGCGGCGTCAGCTTCATTGCACTGCTTTATTGCGTGCTATTTGAGTGTGGCTGATTCAAACTGCTCGCTTATGTCATTTCGCGAACTTGGTCTCGACTCAAAAATTTTGCTGGCGGTTCAGGAAGCCGGTTACACAGAACCTACGCCGATTCAGGCCGCGGCCATTCCTCAAATTTTAACCGGGCACGACCTGATCGGCATCGCCCAAACCGGCACCGGAAAAACGGCCGCATTCACGCTGCCGATTCTGACCAAGCTGGCCTCGGCGATCGGTGATGGCCACCAACGCAGCACTCGCGCGCTGGTCATTGCGCCGACCCGTGAACTGGCGGTTCAGATTGAAGAGAACGTGCGCATTTACGGACGCCATCTTCCGCTCAAGGTCGCCACCGTCTTTGGCGGCGTGGGCGAACAGGCGCAGATCAATGCGCTGCGCGCCGGCACACATCTGATCATCGCCTGCCCCGGGCGATTGCTCGACCTGATGAATCGCCGCTGTGCTGATTTTTCCAATTTGCAATATCTGGTGCTGGACGAAGCCGACCGGATGTTGGACATGGGTTTTCTTCCCTCGATTCGGCAGATCGTCCGTTCGCTGCCGCAGAAACGGCAGACGCTGCTGTTCTCAGCTACACTGTCGAAGGAAATCGAAGTGCTGACCCACGAATTTCAACGCTCGCCCAAGCTCGTGCAGATTGGCCGCCGCTCCAATCCGGCCGAAACCGTCACGCAGCTCGTCTATGAAGTTCCGAAACATCTCAAGACCGCGTTGCTCGTGCACTTGTTGAATGATCCCGGAATGAACATGGTCCTGGTTTTTTCTCGAATGAAACATGGCGCGGATCGGATTGCACGGCAGTTGGAGCAAAAGGGAATTCGCACAGCGACCTTGCATTCAAACCGGTCACAAAACCAACGATTGCGGGCGCTCAAGGATTTCAAGTCCGGCGCGGTGCGAGTGTTGGTCGCCACGGATATCGCGGCGCGCGGCATTGACGTGGATGGGATTTCGCACGTGGTGAATTATGATTTCCCAATGCACCCGGAAGATTACGTCCATCGCATTGGCCGCACCGGTCGGGCCCATGCCGTGGGCGATGCGATCAGCTTTGTGACGCCGGAAGATCACGCCGAACTGCGCTCGCTGGAACGCTTCATCGGCCGGGGCATTGTGCGGAAGCGTGCCGAGGGATTCAATTATTCGGTCGGTGCTCCTCAAGTTACTTCCAGCACGCCGCAGTCGCACCCACACGGTGGTCGCGGTTCCAGCCAGAGGAATTTCGAACCCCAAGGACGATCCCGTCCCGGTGGACAAAGCAGCTCCGGCGGCCGCTCCCACGGTCAACGACGTTTCCGGCCGCGCTGATTTCTAATCGAGGAACGTCAACAAAGGGCGCATCGACACCAACTCGAACGAACCCTCGCGCCCACCCCGCCGTGCGGGAGCAAAACGATCAAAGTTTTTGCGCCCGCACGTCTTTGCCTTAAGCCACCTGTTATCCGCGCAAGTTCTTCAAACCAGCCCAGCTGCGGCACCCCCCGATAACTCATAAGCGTGCATTGTTCGGCTCAATAAGCACTTGCATTTGCCTGATGGCTCGAGAAATATCTCCCCCGGAGATTACGATCCGCGTTTACCCCAGCGGCAACACTCTAGCCCAGCAATGTACATCAACCTGCAGCTGTTCTTTAAGGCCGAATATCTGGCGCTCTTCCGGACGCGATTCAGCTTACAGCGCTGGGCTTATATCTTCTTTTTCACGGTGCTCTATTGGGTCATGTGGTTGATCGTGGCCTTCGGACGCGCGATGGATCACGTCTTCTTCCCTGGATTCAAACGGCAACCGGTGCGCGCTCCGGTTTTCATTGTCGCACCACCTCGCAGCGGCACGACGCTCACGCAAAAATTGATGAGCCTCGATCACGAGCGGTTTGTTCACAACAAGTTGTATCAAACGATTTTTCCCGCCGTTTCTTTTCAACGTTTCTTCAACGGCCTGATCTGGCTGGATCAACACACGGGGCGCTGCTTTGCGCGCATGATGCGATGGAGCGAAAAGAAATGGTTCGGCGGCTGGGACGACATGCACAAGATGCGTTTCAATGAACCGGAGGAAGACGACGGCTTTTTCGTTTACACGTTCGTGACCGAGGCGATTTTCTTGCTGTTCCTGAAGGTGGATGAATTGTGGTCGGCCGGATTCCAAGACGCGCTGCCTCCGGAGCCGCGCCGCAAGCTGATGCGCTATTACCGGAGCTGTCTTCAGCGGCAGTTGCACGTCAACGGGCCGGACAAGACGTTGCTTTCCAAGGCGACGCAATCCTCCGGCTCGGTGGAAGCACTGCTCGAAGAATTTCCCGACGCCCGGTTCATCACCATCGTCCGCCACCCATATCAATCCGTCGCCTCGCACGTCAGCGTTTTCTATCCGGTCTGGCACGCGCATTCGCCGGAGCTTCCCAAAGACTCGCCGGTTTCGAAAGCCTACGCGCGCTTGGCTGTGGCCTGGTTTCAGCATCTGTTCCTGTTTCGCCACAAAATCGATCCGAGGCAATACTGCTGCGTTGATTATCGCGACCTTACTCGCGATCCGAAGGCGGCGCTGGAAAAGGTTTACGAACATTTTGGCTGGCAAATGAGCGAAGCCTTCCGCGCCCAACTCACCGCAGCCACGCAGCGCCAGCGCGGTTTCGAAAGCAAACACGAATACACGCTGGAGGAATTCGGCCTCTCGAAGGAATGGATTCAACAGGAACTCGGACCATTGCTGGATCATTATCAACTGCCGAGATAACGGCCGGATCAGTTACGCGAGCACCAATCAATTCAACCCAACCTCTTATGCTGCTAGAAACCGAAACCAAAACCTCGCCCGCGGCCGCGGCTGGTCTCGATATCCGCGCATTGCTGGAGAAAAATGCGGGCCGAAACTACGCGTTGCATGCCGAGCACGTGAACCCTTCGAATGTCCGCACACTGAAGACGATTGGTTTCGATCGCTGCTACGTTCGTGGCGAGGGACCTTATCTCTGGGATGTGGAAGGTCATCAGTACCTCGACATGCTTTCTGGCTACGGCGTCTTTGGATTGGGCCGCAATCACCCGGAAGTCCGCCGTGTGTTGAGCGAATTCCTGAACCTGAATTATCCGAGTCTGGTCAAAATGGAGGCGCCGCTGCTGAGCGGTCTTTTGGCGGAACAGTTGAAGAAGCGCATGCCCAATCAGCTCGACATGGTGTTCTTCACGAACTCAGGCGCGGAAGGCATCGAAACCGCCCTCAAGTACGCCCGCTGCGCCACCGGCAAACCGGCGATCGTTCATTGCGCCAAAGCATTTCATGGATTGAGCTACGGCTCATTGTCGATCAATGGCGACGAAAGTTTTCGCGAAGGGTTTGCACCGTTTCTCACCGATTGCCGCAAGATTCCTTTCAACGACCTCGACGCGCTCGAGCAAGAGCTGCGCAAAAAAGATGTCGCCGCGTTTGTCGTCGAACCAGTTCAGGGCAAGGGCGTCAATCTGCCATCACCCGGCTATTTGCGAGCCGCCGCAGCTCTCTGCCGAAAATATGGCGCACTGTTTGTGGACGACGAAGTGCAGTCCGGGATGGGCCGCACCGGACGATTCCTGGCAATTGAACACGAGGGCGATATCGATCCGGACATTGTGGTGTTGGCCAAAACACTTTCCGGCGGTTACGTGCCGGTGGGCGCCGTGCTTTGCAAAAAGTGGATTCACGAAAAAGTATTCTCCAGCATGCAACGCTCCGTCGTGCATAGCTCTACTTTCAGCCAGGGCAGCTTCGCAATGGTGGCGGGGTTGGCCGCGCTCGACGTGCTGGATCGCGAGCAACTCATCGCTCGGGCCGCGCGCATGGGCAATCTGATCGGGGAAGGCCTGCGGACACTGATTCCGCGTTTCGAGTTCATGAAGGAGGTTCGCTGGCGCGGCTTGATGATGGGCATCGAGTTTGGCTCGCCACGCTCGCTGCCTTTGAAAGCCGCCTGGACACTGATGCACACGTTGGACAAAAGCCTGTTCCCGCAGGCCGCCATCATCCCACTACTCGACAAGCATCACATCATCACGCAAGTCGCCGGGCATAACATCGATGTGGTCAAACTCCTGCCACCGCTGGTGATCAGCGAGAGCGACGCACATTGGTTCCTGAAGGCATTTGAAGAGGTGATGGTCCAGATGCACAAATTTCCCGGACCCGCCTGGGATGTGATTTCGGACATCGGCAAAATGGCCGTGACTCACCGCGGGAGATGACTTCAGGTCAGGCGTTTTGGCTAAATCGAACTCATGCGGTTTTCGACGGACGGAAAAATCGCCACCAACCGACGTGCATCAATCCCAGCAGAATCAACAACAAGCCATTGGCCACCACCGCTGACAGCACCGGCGTTCCAGCGAAGCTCTGAACGGCCACCAATAGCGCCAGCGCGATATTGCGATTGCTGGTGCCCAGCGCGATCACCTGGCGAGAACCCT
This sequence comes from Verrucomicrobiota bacterium, assembly GCA_051960355.1. Classification (GTDB taxonomy): domain Bacteria; phylum Verrucomicrobiota; class Verrucomicrobiia; order Limisphaerales; family DASXHY01; genus DASXHY01. The sequence continues at coordinate 9,198 of JBQCEJ010000373.1, forward strand.
CCGAGCTTCCGAGCCAATAACCGACGAGCAACGACAACTCGGCCATCAGTGCTAATGCCGCGAGCGATCGCCAACCCGTTTGCAGAATGGAGCCGAATTCCGTTACCGTCACAAACGTCAGCGACAACGCTCCAATCGCTTCGGAAAGCACTTCCATTGGTCGCAGTAATCGTCGGCCCAGCGCGGGTTGCCAATGATGAATCATCATTCCCGCCGCCAGTGGCAGAGTGATTGTCGCCACCAAAGTCAGCAGCACAGTCAGCAGATTGAACCGCACAACGCCCGCGTCTGGCACGGCTTTCAACGCAAGCTCGCAGCCCATGGGAGTGAGGAACGCCGAGAAAACCGCGAACACCGAGGTCAACCCCGCTGCCAAAGCCAGATCGGCGCGTGCCATGCGCGCAAACACTGGCACCACCGGCGCAAACGGCGAAGCCGCGAGCAAAATCAATCCGATGGCGCTCTCGCGACCGAGGCCCAGCAGACGAGCCGCAGCCACGGCGATGAGTGGAACAAGGATGAAGTTCGCCGCCAGAATCAGAGTGAAACGGCACTTCCGCAGCGATTCTTTGACCTCCAAAAAAGTCAGTCGCAAACCAACCGCTCCGAGCAATCCCGCCAGCGCGCTGATCGTGAGAATGCGGATGATCGTCTCAGTTTTCATTTCACCGGTTGAACCCAAGCGTGAGCATACGCTCAAGCGAAAGCTTGCGCGTGAAAAGTCTGGAGAGTTTGCCCATAGCAGATGCTGCCGAAAACACTAGTCGCACGCTGGGAGCACGGAAAGTTCTTTTGAAAGCGCCGCCGCTCCTCAATTTGTAAAACCATTGGATTCACTCCAGCCGCTGCTGTATCGTTTTTGAAATTATGTTCGACACCATTACCACAGAAATCAGCACCGCAGCGGACAAACTCGCTCACTTGCGGAGGTTTCTTTGACGTCCCAGGCACACAAAAACGCCTGACGGAGCTTACGGCCCAAATGGCTGAAGAGAATTTCTGGAACAACCGCGAACAAGCGCAGAAACAGATCGACGAAGCGAACACTCTGCGCAATCGCATCGAGCCGCTGCTGAAAGCGGAACGACAGCTCGAAGACTTTCAGGTCATGGTGGAACTGGGCGAAGCGGAACCCGCCGAAGCGCAGGCCAAGATCGAGAAGGAACTCGAAACCGATCTCGGCAAGTTTTTCAAAAACCTGGAAGCGATGGAACTGCGTGTGTTCCTGACCGGACCGCACGACAAGAATAATTGCATTCTCAGCATCAACTCCGGCGCCGGCGGCACCGAAGCCTGCGACTGGGCCAATATGCTGCTGCGAATGTATCAGCGCTGGGCAGAACTGCGCGGCTGGGAAGTGGAAGTCACCGACGCACTGCCGGGCGAAGGCGCGGGGATCAAGAGCGCCACTTTGCTCATCAAAGGCGAGAACGCCTACGGCTTTTGCAAAGCCGAACGCGGCGTGCATCGGTTGGTGCGCATTTCTCCATTCGATTCCAACAAGCGCCGCCACACCAGTTTCGCGAGCGTCGATGCGATTGCGGAAATTGAGGAAACGTCTTCTGAAATTGTCATTCCGCCGAATGAATTTCACGTGGACACTTTTCGTTCCGGCGGCAAAGGCGGTCAGAACGTCAACAAAGTCGAAACCGCCGTTCGCATTACGCACATCCCGACCGGCCTCGTCGTCGCCTCGCAAACCCAGCGTTCGCAGCATCAGAACCGCGCGACCGCGATGAAGCTGTTGCTCTCGCGCATTTACGCCCAACGTGTCGATGCCCAGAAGGCGGAGATGGAACGTTTTTATGGCGAAAAAGGCAGCGTCTCCTGGGGGAACCAGATTCGCAGTTATGTTTTTCAACCGTATCGCATGGTCAAGGATCTGCGCACGGGCGTTGAAACCAGCGATGTGCAAGGCGTGATGGACGGAAATCTGGACCCGTTTGTGAACGGCTGGTTGCGCGCGGGCTGTCCGCTCAAGCGGAGCCAAGCAATCAAAGACGAGGAAGACTAGCCACAGAGCGACTTGCGTGGATATGCGATGAACATTCTCGACACGATTGTTGAGCAGAAGCGGCTCGAAGTGGCACAGCTACCGCCCCGGGTGATCGCTGTGGGCGATCTGCGCGATGCGATGCTGGAACACGGTGAGCGGCGCGACTTTCTCGGCGCGCTGCGCCATCCAAAATTTGGTTCGGTCGCCTTGATCGCTGAAGTCAAAAAGGCGTCGCCGTCCATGGGCGTCATCTGCAAAGACTTCGATCCGGTTCGCATCGCCACGGAATACGAAGCCGCCGGCGCCAGCTGCCTTTCCGTGCTGACGGATGAGAAATTCTTTCAAGGCTCGCTCGATTACCTCCGACAGATTCGCGCCGCAGTGAAGCTGCCGTTGTTGCGGAAGGATTTCATCATCGATGAACGTCAAATCCTCGAAGCCATTGAGTGGGGAGCCGACGCGATCCTGCTGATCGTTGCCATTCTTGATGATGAACGGTTGAACCGGTTTCACACGCTCGCCATCGAAGCGGGATTAGCGGTGCTGGTGGAAGTCCACGACGAAGCGGAGCTGGACCGTGCGATCGCGCTGGGCGCGCCACTCATCGGCGTGAACAATCGCAACCTGAAAACCTTCGCAGTCGATCTCGCAACCACCGAACGGCTGGCGGGCAAGCTGTTCTCCTCGAGCTCGAAATCATCCTTGCTCGTGGCCGAAAGCGGCATTCACTCCAAAGCCGACGTTCAACGCGTGGCCCAATCCGGCGCGGGTGCGATTCTGGTCGGTGAATCGCTGGTGAAAGAAGGAAACATCCCCGCGAAAGTTCGCGCGTTGTTGGGCTGATCGATTCCCGCCAAAAAAAAATAGCGGCGCTCTTTCGAGACGCCGCCATGATAAAGTTCGAAGCTCCCTTACGCCGGCGGGTTGGCCTGACCCGACGTTTCAGCGACTGGAGTTTCGGCTTGAGGTGCCGGAGCGATGTAAGGCTCGATGCTCTCAATGCGATGCTTGTGCGTTGCACCGTAGATTTCAAATTCCACTTCGTCGCCCACCTTGCGGTTCATCAATCCCTGCGCCACGGGTGAGAGATAGCTGATGATTCCTTTGTCTGGATCGGAATCCCAGGCGCCGAGCACCTTGAACGTTTCGCGTTGATTGGTCTTGAGATCAGTGGATTGAACGACCGTGCCGATGCTGACCACGTCGGTCCGCGCATTGGCAAAATCCGTTCCGCGAGCGCGCACGAGTTGCGATTCCATCTCGCCCTTGTTGCGCATGAGAACCTTCTGCATTTCCTTGGCCGCCTTGTATTCGTGGTTCTCGCGCAAATCGCCATAGCTGCGGGCCAGGGCGATTTCCTTCGAGTTCGCCGGAATCTTTTTGTGAACCAGGTCGGCGTATTCCAGTTTGCGCCGTTCCAGACTTTCCCAGGAAACCACCAGCGTCGTGTCCTGCTTGGATTCACCACCGGAAATGAGCGATTGCACGGCCGGATGACTCTTGACGATGCGGGCGAGCAACGAACGTTTGTCCATGTCGTCAAACACGGGCGAAAGTTGCAATGCACGGGTCAGGTCTTTGATCACATCCAACTCGGCGGAAGCGGTCAGGTCCGGCAGCAATTCCTGATCAGAAAGAATGTAATCGCGCAGGCGATTGGAACGTTTCTCGTTAAACTGGTCGCGTTCCATCGAAGTTAACATGGCTCGAAACACTTCCGGCCCGAGAATATCTGCAAATGCGTCGGTTCGTTCCCGCGCCAGCCAGAGCAGCAATTCACTGCTGGCGGTGTGCTGACTGATCCAGCGCGCGAGCGATTCCTTGAGGTGATCGCCGTGGCCTTCTTCCAACAGGAGATTGGTGAACTCACGGCAGAGCTTGGCGGAAACCGAGTTCAAGGTGCTCAGCAAAACCTCCTGCCATCGGTCTGGATTCGCACCTTTGAATGATTCAATGGCGCGGCGATGCTTGATCGCTGGCAATTGCTCGATCAGCGGCCCGAGCTTCATGTCCTGATCCCAGATCGCTTTCGCGGTAATCTCGCCTTCGGTAGGCGGGAGCTTGGCGATGTCCCGCATGTCATCGCGGATAAAGATCGCTTCCAAAGCCACGGCCGGCTGGGTGCGCTGATAGCTGATGATTTCGGTGTTCAGTGCCGCAATAATTTCCTTGGCGGCGGCTTCGCGATCGGTCAAATCGCCAGCGCTCTTGAGCAACTCCCCGGCAACGGTGATGCGTGCTTTGAGGCCTTTGGCGGCGCGGAATTCGCCGAGCAAACGGTCCTGCAATGAAATTTCCTTCGCCTGATAAATCACCGGGTCCGTCTTCTTGAGCGGCACTTGGAAATGGCCATCTTTCTTCAATTCCCGCTTGGCCGCTTCCCACCATTTTTTCCAATCATCGCGAATGACATCCGGCACGAGCGCCTGTTGAATTTGATCGACCGTTGCCTGACCGCCGTGGCTGTTGAGCACGAGTTTGACCAGTTCCAGGTGATTGGTCGCAGCCATTTGCCGAAGCGACTCAAGATCGGAGGCTTTGCGGGCCAGAATGTGGTCCTTGGGAATCGGTTTGAGCAGGTCG
>JBQCEJ010000374.1:0-2488 GCA_051960355.1 Verrucomicrobiota bacterium
AAGAAAAAAGGTCATCGTAGTGGGTGCCGGTCCGGCTGGGTTGACGGCGGCCTGGGAACTCGCAAAGGCTGGACACGAAATCCAGGTTTTGGAACGAGATCCAAAATACGTGGGTGGATTGGCTCGAACGTTATCTTACAAGGGACTCCGGTTCGATATCGGAGGACATCGCTTTTTCAGCAAAAACCCGGAGATTACCCGTTGGTGGCGGGAGCGGCTGCCCAATGACTTCATTCGAGTCAAACGTCTTTCAAGAATTATTTACCGGAACCGCTTTTTCGATTATCCATTGAAACCGCTGAATGCTTTAGCGGGTTTGGGAGTATTCACAAGCATTAGCTGTATCCTCAGTTATTTCTGGCGACGGATGAACCCAATCGCGCCTGAGCAGTCCTTTGCAGACTGGGTTATCAATCGTTTCGGCGACCGCTTGTATCGCATCTTTTTTAAAACCTATACAGAAAAAGTTTGGGGGATGCCCTGCCATGAAATTAGTTCGGACTGGGCGAGTCAACGAATCAAGGGACTGTCGCTATTCAGAGCGATTCTTAAAGCGTTTTGGAGTCGGCGACCGGAGGAAGGCCTCACCAAGACATTGATTGATCAGTTTGAATACCCACGGCTAGGTGCGGGGATGCTTTGGGAAAAAACGCGGGATGAAATTGTTGGTTTTGGAGGAACCATCCTGATGGGAAGGATGATCGTTGGCTTCAAGCGGGAACGAAATCGGATCGTTTCGGTGAAAACAAGGTCGAGCTCAGGGCGGACTGAAGAGTTCAAGGCCGACGAATTCATTGTTTCGATGCCACTGCGTGATTGCGTACTAGCAATGGAGCCGCCACTTCAATCGCAAGTGCGTACGGCGGCCGGGCGGCTTTCATACCGGGATTTTATTTTGGTGGCGATGATTGTGAATCGGACTGAGTTGTTTCCGGACAACTGGATATATGTGCATGATCCCGACGTGAAAGTGGGACGAATACAGAATTACAATAATTGGACGAGCGAGATGGCTGGCAGGCCAGGTGTAACCTGCTTGGAATTGGAATACTTCTGCTCACAGAATGATGATTTCTGGAAAAAGAGCGATGAAGAAATTTTGGTTGTAGCAAAAGATGAATTGGAGAAGCTGGGGCTGGCGAGGGCTTCCGAGGTTTCAGACGGTTGCGTGGTTCGGGTAGAGAAGGCTTATCCGGTTTACGATTTTGAATATCGAGAGAATGTGGAGATTATTCGTAGTGGGTTGGAGGAAATCGAAAATCTGCAGGTGATCGGTCGCAACGGAATGCACAAATACAACAACCAGGACCATTCAATGTTTACTGGTATTCTCGCAGCCCGAAATGTGAATGGAGGCAAACATGATGTTTGGCGTGTAAATACGGATGCCGAATACCACGAGGAACATAACGAGCAAACGGGCAGACGAATGCCACAGCGACTCTCGGGGCGTTGAATGATGACGTGTCTACGACATCGCGTTGATGTGACCGCTTGGCTATTGGTTTTGTTTTCGCTCGTATATGGATTCTTCATGTTGGCATTGGATGGGCAGCCACTTACAGAAATTTACGACCCGTCTCCCTATCACCGGTTTCAGGCAGATGCGCTGCTGCACGGTCATTTTTACCTCTATGATTCAATTGAAGCGATTCAGCCCGGTCTGGCATGGCACGACGGCAAGGTGCAACAAATATGGGGACTGGGGATCGCTTTTTGGTTATTGCCGTTCGAAGCCGTGGCTCGATTGCTTAGCGGAATCTCTTTTCCTGATCGGATCGCACTAGGCATTGCATTTGCATCGCTTGCATTCTTTACAGGAAATACCTGCTTGCGGTTAGCCCGCGCAGGCAAATCGATTTTTGGATTGGGATTGCTATGGTTGGTAATTTTGTCTCCCGGAGTTTGGACGCTCGCACGAAATTCGCGGTTGATTTTCGAGGAGACCGTCCTGTATGCGATTTTGTTGTCGCTGGCGATTCTTGTGTCGCTTGTTCGGTTGATCTTGTTTGGCTCACGACAGGATTTTTGGTCTTGTTGTTTCCTTGGTTCATTTGCCATTTGGGTTCGTCCAACGCATGCCGTTTACGGAGTAGGAGCCGTGGTCCTCGCTTCTGCCATTCTGTGGAGACGCGAGCGAAAATGGAGGCTGCCAACAGGAGGTTTGTTGATTTGTGTTTCAAGCGGGATACTTCTGGTGTGGACGAATTACGTACGTTTCGGTTCACCAACAGAATTTGGACATCGCCTTACCGTATCCAGCGGCAGCATGGTCTATCTGACGCGGTTCGGAAATCCATTCAAGGAGGCTCCACTAGTCGATGCTGCTAAAGAATTGTTTGGAGTTCTTTTCTTAAACTCCAATGCCATGGATGTGGGGGCTTTTTCGGAAGATATGTTTCCGTTGCAATCCTCTTTTACCCGTTGGCGGCGGTTGGATTTGACAACGTTTGATTTGAGTTGGTTGGCTCTCGTTCTGAGCGCAACT
>JBQCEJ010000375.1:0-9083 GCA_051960355.1 Verrucomicrobiota bacterium
TCGCTCCGAACCAGCCGGCGCTCCGTCGGAACGCGGCTCCCGGTGTGAACCGCGACCGCGAAATCCATCCGGCGAGTTGTTGGTTAACTGGCGAAAGGGCGGAAGCACAACTGTCGTGGCGTTGGTCGTTCCTTCCAACGAGACAATCGCTCCTTCCACCGGATAAACCATCGTGACACTGCGAGCGCCCCAGCGTTCGCCTTGTTGGACAATTTCGTTCTGAGCGAGATCAATCGGCTTGCCGGCCGAGGCGAGGCGCTCTCCGCTGGAGTTCAGCAACGCGATGGAGACCAGCTCGCTGGATTTCACCAGCTGGTTTGTCACTCCCACCAACTCGTTCAGAACCGGCTCCAACCGGTCCGACAACACCGCGCCGCGAAACTGCAAACCACGAATGAACGCGCCCACGGTGTTCGCAATCGCCTTGGAACTTTTCCGCAAGTCGGTCTTGGCCGATTCACGAATCTTGTGATGCTCCTCCACCTGCCAGCCAATCACCAGCACCCATACGGCGAGCAGCAGTCCGTAAACAGCGATATTGCGGCGCTTGAGTTCCATGTTGGCGGTCGGCCGGATTACTTGGTCGTCTTCTTGGCCGGAACGCGCTCCAAAAAGCGATCCAATTCTTGCTCCGAAACGGAACTGTTGATCAGGTCGCTCCGCTTCTGTTCCTGCGTCGACAAGGACGCCAGTTGCCCGGGAGTCTTTACGATGTGCGGGGTAAGGAAAATCATCAATTCGCTTTTCAAACCGTTCTTTGTCTGCCGTTTGAAGAGATTGCCCAGCAAAGGAATGTCGCCCAAGAACGGAATCTTGCTTTCGCTCGCCGTCTTGGCCCCGGCCATCAAACCGCCAATCACCACGGTTTGCCCGTCCGGCGTGATGGCCACCGTATCAGCGGAACGGATATTGATGATCGGAGCATTGACTCCCGGAGAGATCGTTACCGAGGAACTTGCGTCGATGGAAGAAGTTTCAGGTGAAACGATCATCTGCACCATGGCATCGGGAGTGATATAAGGCGTCACCCGCAAAATGTTGCCGACATCGGTGTAAGTCACGTTGTTGATCGGCGTGCCGGCCAGACCGGTGTAAGAAACGGAGGTAATCAAGGGAACCGTTTGGCCCACCACGATCGTCGCGGGCTGGCGATCGCGGGCGAGAATGGACGGGCGCGACAGCAGTTGAGCTTTTCCAGCCTGAGCGATTGCCCGCAAGGTGGCTTGGAAATCAGCGCCCAAAATTTGATAGAGGCCCGCGCCCGGCGGATTGGGTCCAAAATTTCCAATCTGCTGCCCTACGGAATTCAAATTGGTGGGTGAAAAAACTGAACCGACCGGGGACGCTCCGAAAGCGTTCGCCATGGCACCGGTCACAGAATTACCAACGCCCTTGCCCCACGCGCCTTCGATGCCAATGTCCAGGGCATCGGTGTGTTGCACCTCGAGAAACACGACCTTGATGAGAACCTGCGGCTTGGGCTGGTCCAGATTAGCGACAACCTTTTTGATCTGGTCGATCGTGGCGTCGTCACCGATCACCACGAGATTTCCGGAATCATCGACGGAGATCTGCGCGGTGCCCACCTGGCCGTTGGGCGTGTATTGCTGGCTGGAGCTGCTGCTGCTGGAGCGGCTCGACCCTGAGTTCCCGCCGAAGCCACCAAAACCGCTGAAGCCCCCGAACCCGCTTCGCTGACCATAAGTTTGCACCATCGCGCAGAAAGCGAAGCACATCAAACCGGCCAGACAATTTTTCCAATTTCGCGTTTTCATTTTTAAGTCGGTAAATTTTTTAACTCAGCCTGTTCAAAAGTTGCGGCCGCTGCCCCCGAGAGAGCCCGATGAGGTTCGGCTGCTGCGGTTGCTGCTGCGACTGCTGTTGCTGCTGCTCTCGTTTTGACTCTGCTGAATGCGGGTTTGAAACGGACTGTTCTGGTTGTTGCGACTGTTCCGCGATGTGGTGGCGCCGACGGTGTCTTGCAGAACGCTCAAAACTTCGTTTGCGTCGGCGTTGTTGATGCGAATGACTTCCATGCGCTGGGCTTTGCCGGGATTATCCAACTGCTCGATCATCTCCGAAATCTGCTCCATCAGATCTTTGGTCGCCGTGACCACAACCGATGACGTGCGCGCGTCCGGCACTGCAACCACCTGATTGCGCTTTTTGATTCGATCTGTTTGTGAACCACCGCCGCTTCTGCCACCGTTGCCTCCGCCAAAACCGCCAAACGGAAACCCACCGAAACTCCGCCCGGAGCGGCTGCCAAAGCGGATCGGCGCCTGAGCCGCGCCGGTCTGGTCCGGAAAGAGCCCGCTCAACAGGCTCGCCATTTCGGACGGATCAGCGTAACGCAACGCAAACACCTTCACTTCCGTGACATCTTCCGCACTGGAATCAATGGCTTTGATGATCTCCATCAAATGCCGGATGTTCGCCTGCGTGTCGGTGATGAGAATCGAATTGCCTGCCTGATTGGCAATGATAGTGGCACCGGACGAAACAAATGGCGAAATATCCGAAACCAACTGGCCAGCTTCCACGTAACGAATCGGAATGATCTGCGTGATCATTTCGTCGTTGTTCGGAACGGACTCCGGTTCGTTGCCGATCCGAACCGGGTTGTTCAGCTTGGCAGCCGATTTATCCATGATTTTCAAGGTCCGAGGGCCGCTGCGAATCGCGGCGTAACCATTTCGATTCAGAACAGAATTCAGCAGATCGACCGCTTCGTCCTTGGTCATCGGCTGATTGCTGATCACGCTGACATTGCCGCGCACGTTGGAATCCAGCTCGATGATGAAACCCGCCGCTTCGCTCAGGTAATTCAAAACGAGATCAATGGGGGCATTGCGAAAGTTCAGTCGCAATCCATTGGTGCCGCTCGCGCTGGCGTTCACGGCATTGCTGGAAACGTTTGTCGCGTCCGGCACAGGCGTCGGCTCCACTGGCACGGCTGCATTCTCAGCCGCAGGCGCATTGGTGGTTGCAGCCGGTTCCAGGCCTGGCGGCGCTGCGACCGGAACATTGGTTTGAGCCAGGGCGTTGCCTGCTCCAAGACCGAGCAACGCTGTCAAAACCAGAGCACGCAGCAGTGAGCGCCAACTCACTTTGCGCGCGGCTTGGCGTGCAGCCGCTGCGAGGTTCAAGTCTGCCGTCGTCATTTCAATTCCTGTTGTTCTCATTGCCGTTGTCGGGGATATTCTGATTCTGATTCGTTTCATCGCTCGGAGCATTTTCAGTTGGAATTGCTTCGCGCCTTTCTGGAAAAGCTTCCCGAGTTTCATCGGGACGATCTGTTGGCGGCGGCAGTTCGGGTGCCGGGCTCGGCGGAACGCCACCTTCTTCTTGCAGCCGCCGCAGAATCAAGCGCGCAACAGGATCGTTCGGATCGAGATTGCCTAAAGCAGCAGGCAACGGGCTTCCAGGGTTGGAATCCATCGCTGGAGCCGATCCGTCCGTTTGACTGCGATGACTGGAATCATCCGATCGGTAACCACTGTGACCATAGCTGGAATAACGGTCGCTGCTGCGGTTGCTGTTATCTGAGGCGTAGCTGCTGCTGCTCACGGGAGTTTCCGCCGCGAACCAGGTGCCGTCTTCGCGATGGCGCATCTGCATTCCCACTTTCAATGCGACCTGATTGGTGCCCGAAACGAGCGTTACCACATTCGCGCCAATCTCAGTCGCGGAATAGCCGCCGATCTGATCGCCCACCGAAATCGACTTGCGGAACTCCGATTTCGTTCCATCGAAAAACGCCACCAGCACATTGGAGTAACTCATGGTCCCTACGAGGGAAAACGAATCCATCACCGGCTGCGACCGCGGCGTGCTGCGCGTCGAACGCTGCACGTGCCCGCGACGATTTGGATCAAAAATGTTGCGATCGCTGATGATCTTGAAGGCGGAAAAGTTCCGGCTTTTTGCGGCATCGTCCGCTTGTGCCTCGGCGGAAAATCCGCCCGCCAGCGCAAGAACGGCGAGCATTCCACTGCGGATTTGTGAAAAGTTCAAAGTCATTTGTCTTTGGGTGTGAGCACCAGTCCACTGGTCTGCAAGCCCAGCGAAAGCTGTCGGCCACTGGCGTCGCGCGAGTTGAAATCCGCCGAATCCAGCTTTAAGCCGAGCGGACCGCTTTCCAGGTCATAAACAAAACGCGCCAACATCCCGATCGAGCCCGACGCATCAATCCGGCAGATCAAAGTCTTGTAATCTTCCGAATCACTGTTTCGCCATTGCGGCGTGACAGCGTTCAGGCTGACGCCGCTTTCCTGAGCCCAGTTCTGGATCGCCTTGAGCATCTGTTCCTGGGCGAGCGACTGATTATTCGGCAGCGTGTTGGTGCGCATGCTGTCCCAGCGACCGCGCACAATATCCTGCCGCCGCACCAAAGCCGTGCCGTCCGCCACCTGCAACCGCAAGCGTTTGATTTCCTTTTGACGCGCCTGCCACAAACGAACGAACGGCGAGTAAACCAGGCGATCGCCGAGAAACAAACCAACCAGCACGGCGACGATGATGATCAAACGTTTTTGTCGATCAGCGGGTTTCATTGGCACCTCCATTCACACGATATTCAAAGGAGAACTGAATTGGGGATTTGCCGCGCATCTGCGGCACCAGGTCGCTGACGCCGTTGTTGGTGCCCAGTTGATGCACCGTTCGGATCAGCGCGGCATAACTCTCCGCATTGCCGGAACAGGTGACGGTTTTCATGTCGCGGATCTCGACCGCTTTCGCCGTCACGCTGCCATCTTCAGGAAACGCGGCAGTGAGTTCTTTCACAATCGTGAGGCAACGATACGACGTGTCGAACCACGGCCGATACTGGCTGATCTGACTCGAAACGGTTTCTAGCTCCTTCACTTCGCCCGCAATATTGAACCAGTCCGAACGCAAACGCGTGAGTTGCCACTGTTGATAACCAAACAAGCCGAGCACCACCAGCAGGACGGCTGCCGCCGCAACTCCAAGTTTGCGCAATCGTCCCGGAGCATACTTGGCCGTCGCACGCTGCCAGGAAGAAACTTTGGGCGGCAGGAAATCAAACGGATCGCTCGCGCCAATCAAAACTCTCGCCACGAGACTGAACGCGCCGGATACGGCCGTGTCCGGCGGAATGGTTTTGCCCAATTCATTCGGCGGATAAACGGAAACCAGTTCCACTTTCAAACCGCTCAACTCCAATCGCCCGCGGATTTCGTCCGCCAGTTTTTGCACCGGCTCACGCTGTCCGAGAATGCGAACCAGCTTCACGGAATCGCGCAGATCGGCGGGCAATTGGCCCAACGTGATCCGGGCCTCGCGCGCAATGAGATCTCCGTGCAGAACGTGCTCGGCGCTGCTGGATTCCATGGCGCCTTCCAACGCCCGCAGCGCGACCACGCCACCGCCGCAGGTGATCTGCAAACCCACGTGCGTCTCGCCGATGACCAGCGCCAGAACGCCGTCAGCATCGGTGCTTCGCGCCGGTTGCAACGCCGTGATGCCGAGCGAAAACTTCACCGGCTTCAGCCGTGCCGCGCGCAGCACTCGATCCAACCGCTCAACATGATTGCGCGGAATGCCGACAAAGGTTGCGTGTTGTTCGCCTGTCGCGGAGGTCATCCGCGACGTCGCCATCTGAAGCGTGGTCACATCGGTGGGAAAACCGCGCTCGGCTTCGATCTGCAAAAAGCCCTGAATATCCGCTTCAGCCAGTTTGGGAATCTGAGTGTGCGCCGCCATTGCCCATTTCAACGGCAACGCCATAACGCAAACGCGCTCACGCACGCCTGCCGCTTCGAGATGATTTAAAATTTCGCGGCCGACCAGATCGGCATCGCTGGTCAATGGATCCAGCGAAAGCACGGCCGTGAACCGCTGGTGAATTTGCAGCGAACCATTGTGGCGCCGAAGCACGACACCTTCGAGCCGGCTCCCTTCTAATGACAGGCCGAGCAAGCTCGACGGCGTTTTACGTTTCAGAAAGTGGATTGGCAGAACGTTGTTCATCGTGTGTTTGTGGTCACCCAGGTTTCGCGCGTCTGTTTGCCGAGTGCCCAACCCAGCCGGCTGAGGTCCTGGCGATAGATGATTTTCGGAGTGCCTTCGCTCAGATCGAAAACAAAACGCACGCGCCGATACCCACGCCCGAACGGCCCAACGGCAGCAATGTCCGCAGAGAACTGATACGTTTGAGTCGTGATGTAATCGCCTTGGGCCAGCCTCTGCAGCGCGGGGCTGGTGGACCCAAGCGCATCAACAATCCATCCTATCGAATTGAAATTGATCGCATTCGATTCACGGTAATCCACCAACTGCTGCGCCGAATCGGCATCCAGTCCCGGCAAGCACGCCAACACTGCGGCCGGTGCAGTATTGATGTTCACCCGCCCGACCGTGAAGCTGTTCGTCGTGGCGGTGACGTCGTTGTAGATCGTCGCCAGTTCGTCCGAAGTCATTCCGCTGCGCAGATAAAATTGCAACAGGCTTTGCATCGTTTGATTCTGTCCTTGTCCTCCCGGGCCGCCGGCGGCCTGCGCCAAGCGATTGGTGATTTCTTTCGCTCGCGATGAGCTCAGGCGCGATTCCAAGAGCGAATAGAGATTGGCGCGATTATTTACATTCGTGAGCGAGGTGCCATCGCTGTGAACATTTGGCTGGCGGCTATAAACGGTAAAATATTCCATCACGCCCGATTCAACCTGATTGTTCAGCCCGGTCCCCTGCTCATTCGCGTCGAGCACACCGTTTCGATTGATATCGTTCCCGGCAAGAATGTCGGCCGTGGCACCGTAAACCAGCCGCAGTTCACCGACAGTTTCAAACGCGGCGTGCTTGGCGAGATAACCCGATTGCGAGTAATTCAAAGAGGAACTGCTGGTGTCATTCGTGTCGCGCCAATCGACGATGGCCTCCGCAAAGTCATCGGTCATTCCCGTCAGATTCGTCGCCAGAATATCGGCGGTGAGCCAAGTGGCATTCAGGTCCAACTTGGAGTTTTCATCGGTCAAACCAAAATGCGGGTCGGTCGAAATGGCACCGCTCACATCCCGGCCAATCAGCCAAAAATGCGCGTTTTCCTCAGGATTCAAACTGTTCCCAACAGCGACCGCTTCGAAAGCATACTCGCTCAGGTCAGGCATCGCGCCGTTCGTCGCGTAAGTGCTGAGCACGGACGTGAGGTAGCGAGCCGCGCCTTCAATCGCCTGATCCGCCGAGAGCCCGGCAGCGCGATTATCCGCCGCACGCAACTCCAGCGTCATGGAATTGGCAAAGTAAAGCGCCATGCTGATCAGCCCGATCGAAATCATCAGAACGATCACCAGCACGGAACCGTTTTCGGAATTTTGATTTTGCGATTTGCGCGGTTGAACCGAACCCGACGCCGCGCAAGCAAAGACCCGACTCGCTTGGCGCGAAAAAGAGAGCGCGCGCCGTTGCAGGCGGCTGTCAGACTTCAATTGGGTGCAATCGAATTTCATTCGGCCGTCGTCGTTTGATTGCTGCGTGATTGCGAGTCAATCGGCACCACCATCTCAATCGGGCGACCGCCGCTGACGGTCCCGTTATTGCCTGCCAGAACAATCCGGATGCGTACAGCCGTGGGAAGATTCGTATCAGTCAGCGATGTGTCCCAATCGTCTCGCCACGCCGAACCGTCGTAACAAGAAAACTGGAGGCTCTCGACGCCGTTCATCATCCACTGTTCCTCCGGCTGCGGCGTAACCGTTGCGAGCAGATTCCGCGTGATGCTGCGGTAAAGATCGAAGCCTGGAGTGTTGCGGTCGCCAGCGGGTCGCAGACCATAAGCGACTTTCTGCACTTCGCCCCACGGTTCATCTTCGCGCAAAACACCGGTGGTCGTGTAAAGCTCCAGCGACACCGGCAGGCTGGTTCCCAGGCTCGTCACGTTGCCGGCTTTAAAACTGCCGGACAAAATGCCGGAGTCAGACGGAGGCATGGCGCCCTGCAAATCGCGCCGCAGAATCGCCAGGCTTTGCTGAACCGGCAGCGACTCTTCCACCATGTTGGCCGTGCTTTCGCGCAAACGCAGCGAGGCAAAGAGAACTGCGTTGATGGCAATCATCACGATCGCCATGATCGCGATCCCAAGCATCAGTTCGATCAGCGTGAACGCGCGAAGTCTTGAGCCCGCAGCTCGACGCGTTTCAGTGATGGAGCGGTTTGAATTCATTTATGGCGATGCGGCGATCGCGCCCGATCCGACCGTGGGTGAACCTGCCAGTGTGTTGAGTTCAACCGAATACGCCCTGCCGCCGGCGGAGAACTGCACTTCCGCAGTGATCAATTGCATGGTCGAATCTTCCGACCAGAGTTGATTCTTGAGCGTCCACTGAAACTCATGGCCGTTATCAATCATCTTCCCGCTCAGGCTGGACTGGCTCCAATTCGTCGTGGCGATGTTCTCGTTCAAAATGGCATCAGCCACACGCGCCGCTTCGGCTTTGCGCACCCCGACTTCACCCGCCAGGCTGGCAATGTGCAACGCTTCAACCGCGACGGGACTGACGATGGCCATGAACAGCATGGCCGCGAGCACTTCCACAAGTGTGAAGCCGCCTTGGCTGCGCTTGGACGCGCCAACGAATGCACGGGCGGCGCCGGGTTGATTAATCGCGGTTGCGAATTTCATAGCTCAACCGATTGGTGGCCTGAATCAGCCAAAGCACTTCACCGGTTCGCGCAGCCAGCCGCACGGTCATGGGACTCGCTTCATCAACCGAGCCATCGGGCAGAAAACGAATGGCGGCCACGCTGCGGCCATTCACGGTTGTGGGAGCGGCGTCGACGGCTTCGATCTTCAACGTGTCGTCGTAAGTGAACTGCTCGGCTTTCGGATCGACGTCTTGCGACTGGCTCGTTTGCGAACTGGTTTCCAGTTGCAGCCCGTATTCGCGTTGCGCGGTATCAATCCAAAGCAGCATGGGAAACCCGTCCGAAACCGCGCGGCTCTGCCCGGCGTGCGTCAGCGACAGCAACTGGCGCGCTTCCGAATTGAGTGTGCGACCGCGAAAGAAATTCGAGAGGGACGGCGCGGCCAGGGAAGTCACGATGGCAAGCAGCGCCAGCACGAG
>JBQCEJ010000376.1:0-10300 GCA_051960355.1 Verrucomicrobiota bacterium
CCATTCCCGGCTATCTGGAAAATGGTGTGCCGCCGAAATACGGTGCGGGCGCCGAACAGATCGTTGCCTCGGTTCACAAGAATCCCATGAACAAGCACGCCTGGATCACCGACCGGGTCGGCTCCGGCGATATCGACCGCGTGATCATCGAATGGCGCAGTTTGCTGCGTCAGATTTCCCATGCGCCCGCTTTGGAATGGCCGCGCTGGCAGGCGTTGCAGGCCATGGCCAAAACCATTCTCAACGAAACGGAATCGCCCACGCTCACCGACCTGCCTCCGCTGGAATACCACCAGACCAAACGCGTGGACCATCGCCTGATCCTGCGCAGGCATTAACCCGAACTGGTTAACAAAAAAGGCGAGCCGTTTCCGGCGCGCCTTGAACTCAATTCAGGATTGTTTTAGCGACGCGGTCCGCGGCGATCTCCGCCACCACCACCGCCCCGGCGTTCCCGGCGTTCCACGCGCTCCACTCCGCCTTCGTTCCCGCCGCCCTGACCTTGGTCAGCCGACTGGGTTTCGTAACCGGCAGGAGCTTGCTCGGGAGTCGTGCCCATTTCTTTGTCGCGATCCGCCATGGCGGCTTTGCGCGAGAGACGAACGCGGCCTTTTTCATCCACGCCCAGGCACTTGACCCAGATTTCATCGCCGATCTTGACGATGTCTTCGGTCTGCTTGACGCGGAAGTTGGCCAGTTCGCTGATGTGAACGAGGCCGTCCTTGCCCGGCAGGAATTCGACGAAAGCGCCGAAATCTTTAATGGTGACAACCTTGCCGCGGTAGATCTTGTTGATCTCGGCCTCGGCGGTCATGCCAGTGATGGCCTCGCGGGCGATCTTCATCCCTTCGGGCGACACGGAGAAAATGTTCACCGTGCCGTCGTCTTCGATGTTGATTTCGCAGCCGGATTCTTCCACCAGCTTTTTGATATTCTTACCGCCAGGTCCGATCAAAGCGCCGATCTTCTCGGGGTTGATTTTGATCGTCTCAATGCGCGGGGCGTACTTGCTGATTTCCTTGCGCGGTTCAGCCAAGGTGTTGGCCATCTCGGCGAGGATGTGCATGCGGGCGACACGGGCTTTCTCCACCGTCTCAGTCATGATTTGGTGCGGAATGCCGCGCAGCTTCAGATCGAGTTGGAAACCGGTGATGCCTTTTTCGGTGCCGGCGATCTTGCAATCCATGTCGCAGAAGCCGTCTTCCCAACCGATGATGTCGGTGAGCAGTTTGTATTGAGCGATTTTCTTGTCCGCGCCGTAGGTGGTGCAGATGCCAATGCTGATACCCGCAACCGGGCGAAGCATCGGAACACCGGCATCCATCAGCGCCAACGATCCACTGCAAACCGATGCCATGGAACTGGAGCCGTTGGACTCGGTGATTTCGCAGGTCACGCGGATGGCGTACGGATAGGTGTCGAGCGGGATGACCGGCTCGATGGAGCGTTCGGCCAAGGCG
Organism: Verrucomicrobiota bacterium; assembly: GCA_051960355.1. Lineage (GTDB taxonomy): Bacteria > Verrucomicrobiota > Verrucomicrobiia > Limisphaerales > DASXHY01 > DASXHY01. The sequence continues at coordinate 1,461 of JBQCEJ010000376.1, forward strand.
CCGTGCCCGATTTCACGACGGCCTGGACCGCTGATGCGTCCGGTTTCGCCGACGGAATAATTCGGGAAGTTGTAATGCAGGATGAATTTCTTTTCGCTGATACCGCCGGTGTAGGAATCAAATTCCTGGGCGTCTTCACCGGTGCCGAGGGTGGCCAGCGCCACGGCTTGCGTTTCACCACGGCCAAAGAGCGAGGAACCGTGAGCGCGCGGCAACAGGCCCGCTTCGCTGTAGATCGGACGCACCTGATCCAGGCTGCGCCCGTCCAGACGCTTGCTCTCGGTCATGATCAGACCGCGAACGGCTTCTTTCTGGATGTAGTAAAAAGCGTCGTTGACGACGAAATTGGTGATTTTTTCCGCGCCATGTTTCTCAACGAGCTTCTTGGCCACTTCTTCTTTGATGGCGTTGACGGCCGCTTCACGCGCCAGTTTGGCGGGGGTGAGCAGCGCCGGAACAATGCGATCGCCGGCGAGGGCTTTGGCTTCGTTCAGGATTTCGTCCGGAACGATATTCAGCTTGATGTCGCGTTTCTTCTTGCCGACTTTCGCGGCGAGATCTTTCTGCGCCTGGATCATCGGTTGAATCGCCTCCTGCGCAAACTTCAACGCGGCGTTGAAATCGGCCTCGGAAATTTCCTCGGCTGAACCTTCAAACATGACCATGTCGTTTTCGTTGCCGACATAAACGAGGTCGAGATCGCTCTCCGCCATTTCTGCATGCGTAGGATTGGCAATGAACTTGCCATCGACACGACCGACGCGAGCGGCACCCAAGGGGCCGGCCCACGGAATATCGCTGATCATCAGCGCGGCCGACGCGCCGAGAATTGCGAGCATGTCGGGATCGTTTTCGCCGTCCGCGCTCAGCGGAATGCTTTGCACCTGGACTTCGTTGTACCAACCCTTGGGAAAGAGCGGGCGACTGGGACGGTCAATTATGCGGGAGGTGAGAATTTCTTTTTCGGTCGGACGGCCTTCGCGTTTGAAGTAACCGCCAGGGAACTTGCCGGCGGCCGCGGCTTTCTCGCGGTAATCCACGGTGAGCGGGAAGAAGTCCTGCCCTTCCTTGGCCTTCGTCGCGGCCACGGCGGCCACGAGAATGATGGTTTCACCCATCTGGACCGTTACGGAACCATCGGCCTGCTTGGCGAGTTTCCCGGTTTCAATAGTGATCTGCTTGTCCCCGATCTGGGAACTGATTTTTTCTGACATATGTATGTTTTCCCTCCGAGGCCGCCGAGAAACTTCAGTGAATCCCGAATCATTCGGGACTGATTGAAATTACCCAGGGTCCAACGGAATTTTTTAACGCGGTGTGTTTTTTTGACGCCAACTGAACCGACGCGTCCGCGGTCCAGTTGAAGTGGAAGGCCGATGTCCGGATAAGACGGCAGAGGATCGGCCTGTCTGAAATCTTAGTGGCGAAGCTTGAGCTTCTTGGTAATCGCCTGATAGCGAGACACGTCCGTGCTGTGGAGGTAATCCAACAGTTTGCGGCGCTGGCCGACCATCATGAGCAGGCCGCGGCGGGAGCTGTGGTCCTTCTTGTTGGTCTGCAAATGTTCGGTCAAATGATTGATCCGCTGCGTGAGCAAGGCGATCTGAACATCGGCGGAACCGGTGTCTTTCTCGTGCAACTTGAATGTTTCGATCGTCTTCGTTTTAGCTTCCATATCGTTGTTTCTTCAAAAATATTAGCGGGTAATTTAGTTTTACCCCGCGTTGCTGTAAAGCACTTTCATCCTCGCGCCGGACACAATCTCCGCGGGTGTCCGAGGCTCAGGCGTTGGCCGGATGTGCATGATAGTCCTTGAAGTTGTAATAGTAGTATTCGCTCACACCGGCATCGACGGCGCTGGACACCAGGCCCATGACCTTGACGTGGCGCAGGTGCAGGAAATCCATTGCCGCCTGAGCCACCCGGCCCGAAGTGAAGCGAGAGCGCACTACCATGATCACACCGTCGACATGGGGCGCCAGATTGGAAACATCATCGGCGGCCATCACCGGAGCCGTGTCGAACAGGACATAGTCGAATTGAGCCGCGCTCTCTGCCAAGAATTTCTCAATCTGTTTGGCGAAGGTATCCCCACTACGGCTGCGCGGGAGAACACCGGAGGGAATCAATTTCAAATTGGGAACAGCGGTCTCGGCGGCGGCGGATTGCCAGGGTGTGGCCCCGGTCAGCACCTCGGCAATGCCCGGGCGCACGGGCTTGGAGAAATGACCGTGCAATACTCCGCGTCGCAAATCGGCATCGACCAGCAAAACCCTTGCGCCCGTCTGAGCAAACGCGATGGCCAGATTGGCGCTTGTCATGGATTTGCCTTCACCGGGAATGGAACTGGTAACGACAATCGTTTTCGGGTGGTTCTGAGCCGCGTCCAAATCCATGCAGACGATGGACGACCGAAGACTCCGGAATGCCTCGACGAGAATGTGCCGGCCGTCGTTCTGATCCAGAGTAAGCAAGCTTTCATCCTTGCCGGTTTTAATGAAGGGAACCTGACCGAGCACCGGCTCATCAAACAATTGTTGCAGGTCGCTCAAAGAGCCGGGGCGATCATCGATTCGATTGAGCAAGAGTAACAGCCCGATGCCTCCCATGAGACCGATCAAGCCTGCCTGACCATACTGTTTGAGAGGTTCCGGCAGGACCTGGGCTGCCGGTGTGGCTGGCATGAGAACGGTGACACTTTCCTGACCAACCCCCTTGCTGACGTCCAGTGTGTGCAAGGTGGTGAGCAATTGATCATACATGCTTTGCAACCGGGCGTTCTTTTCCTTGATGGTCTGGTAGTCAGAAAGTTTTCTGCTGGCGTCCACGGATTTGGCCTCCCATTGCCCGATCTGCTGCTGAAGATTTTGCAACTGCACCTCAAGGGTATGTCGCCGGTTGTTCAAACGTTCCATGCTTTGTTCGCCATAAATTTTCAGCAGATTCTCCTGGCGGGCGATCTGATCATTCATATCGATGATTTTCGGATGCTTGGGCCGGAGATAGGTGCTGAGCTCATCTCGTTCGGCTTTCAACATCAGGATCTGTTGCTTGGCCTGAAGGTACGCCGCTTCAAAACCGCCGAGTGTGGAAGGGGTGGGACCGGGTGAAGTATCGCCGTTTGGGGCAGCCGAATCAGGTTGCGCGGCAGAATTATCCCCCGCCGCAGCTTGAGGCGGTGCTGACGCTCGCGGCAAGCTGGCGCCCGCAAGTGATGATTTCGCCAGCAGAGTCTGTTGTCGTTCCAGATTCTCATCCAGGGTGAGTGACTGAAGCAACTGCAGTTCTGACTTGAGATCCGCCATCTGACGCGTCAAGTCGAACAGAAATTCCGCCGCGCTGTTGCCGCCGTTCTGGCGAAACAAAACCACGCTGTTGGAGGACTCATAATTGAGCATGGCCTGTTTGCTCTTTTCCAGTTCCAAAGCCATTTGCGCGAGTTCCTCCTGCAATCCTGCCTTCGTGGCATCGGAGGCATTTCCACCCAATTCCTTTTTCAGATTGATATATTCCTCCATGGTCGCTTCGAGGTAGGCCTGCGTGTACAGCGGCTCATCACCCGTCGCCAGGAGATTAAAAATACTGGTCTTGGGCGAGATGCTCACCTGAAGTTTGACGGGCGCGGGCTGCAGCTCTGGCTTTTGGGTTTGCAACTGCAAGCGCACGCGGTTGGCCACCGAGTCGCTCTGCATCAAGGTGACCTGCGTGCCATAAAAATTGTTCAACTCCTCGGAGTAGGCGTTGGCACTGGGCAGCGATAATCTCACATTGACGATCATCCGGGCGATGGACTGGTAAGAAGGCTGGCCACGCCAGAGCATAAATCCCTGCACGCCCAACGCCAGCAGGACTGCCACCGCCAGCACCCACCAACGGGTGCGCAGGAGATGCTTGTAGCGGTTCAGCAAATTCAAAAAACGCCCGGCAGCGGTGGAACGGTCGTAGTGAACCGGCGCGGATTGTTCGTCGTCCATAAGGGGTCAGAAATTGATCAACCGCGAAGGCACTATCAGGAAATCGCCTGGCTGCAGCGGAATGTCTTTCTCAATATCTCCGTTTTCCAGCACATCCACCATGTTGATCAGGAAGATCTGTTTCGTGACCTCCTCACCACCGGGATTGCGCACGACTTTGACTTTTTTCTTGTCAGCAAAGTCGCCAAAACCGCCGGCGCGAAGGATTGCCTGTCCAGCGGTCAGATTTTCCTTGAACAACAGGTCGATCGGTCCCTGATTGCGGACCTGCCCCCAGATGTAAATGTGGCCGCGCACCCGGTTGACGGAGTCCAATCCTATAATCACCGTCGCCCGATAATAGTAGTCTTTTTCCAGCATGGCTTTGAGCGTCTCAGCCACTTGCCGGCACGTTTTGTTGGCCACGGACACGCGACCGACATACGGCGCGTCCAATTCGCTGGAATCGGTAACGGTTCGACTGACCGGCGGATCCTGATCCTCTATGATTTGGAAACTGATCTTATCACCCGGTTCGAGTTGATGCTTGTCATCCAGCACATAGCTGGTCGTGACGCGAACCAGATTGGTCGTGCTTTTGGTGCTTCCGGTCTCTTGGGCCATGCCGCTCATGGCAAACACAATCCCCAGAAGGATCATCAATGGGTGAAAACGCATCTTGGCTGAATTAAAAACTGCGCGCAACGTTCAGCACAAGCACATTCTGGAAATAGCCGCCAACGGCCACGTCCGACTGCTTCAGCCAGTAATGATAACCAATCGAGCCTGACCATTTTCTCGCGAACTGATGTCCGATTGCGATGTTCGCGCCATACTGATTGAAGGTCTCGGCAGAAGCACCTTGCCGACTGCCATGCTGGTAGGAGAAACCACTGGTAAGTGACGCGCCCCGAATGAACCGCCATTCAGCCTGCCAGTTAGCGTAATAAAGATCCAGCAACTCGGTTCCGACACTCGAACTGAACTGGCGCCCTCCCGACAACGATTGATCCAGCCAGCGATTCACCCGGTGCGTCAACGAAATCGTTGCATAGCCGCCGTTTTGAGGCGGCAGACTGTTGGTGCTTCCGCTGAACCAATACCAAGCGTAACCGAAAAACGCTCTCGCTTGGATATGGTCGGTCAGTTGCGCCTGGTAAAATGGCCCGACGCTAAAGTGGGTGTTGTCGTTCAAGAGACGCTGATCGTAGTAAACCATGCCGCCACCAAGTTGAAGGCCCACCTGATGAGCGGAATTCAACTTCACTCCCACTTGCGCATTCAGAAGATCCGCGTGGTGATCGCTATAAGAGAAACTGGAGTCGGGATAGCTCACCAGATCATGATCGTAACCAAATGAAACAATCATCTCGTTCAAGTCCCAATCGACATTCACGCCAGCCGTGTTTTCGAGCTGATAAAAATTTCCGGTTCCGCTGACGGTCGGATTCTGCTGAATGTCTTGCGAAAGAGAAAATCGGTCGTGGAAATGGATGACAAAATCTCCCACGTACATTCGGAAGGCCAGGTTGGAATCCGGTGTGATGACCAGACGGTCAAGGCTGCTGGTCTGTAGATATTTCGCGTAACCGACACCGCTTGAAAAAAATAAGGCGTTGTTGTCTGTCACTGGCCAGAACGCCCGCATGTTCAAGGTAGGGCGCAGGACCACATCGGACTGCCGATCGGTGTGGCTGTATTGGACATTGTCATTGAATTCGAATCCCATCGTGGACTGAAAGCGCAGACTGGCCGGCCCCAGAGCGACATTGTAATAGTGGGGATTGTCGCGCGTTTTTTGAGCCTCAGCCTCAGCCGCAGCCTGCCCCGCCATTGACATTCGCAAGGCCTCCTGACCGTGCGCCACAACCGAAGCCAGGCAGAGCGCAGTCCATCCCAATCGCCGGGCCACCACGCCTCCCCACCCGACCGCGCTCCGTCCGAAGATAAGGGCTTGGGGTGGATTGCTTTTTTTAGAGTCCAATTGCTTTGCCAAAATGAGAGCCGCCATGCTTGAAGAATTCCTCCTCGTGTCAAGATGCATTCTCACGAGTATCCAAGCTGCGGTGATGTCGAACACCGGAATCGAAAGCTGACCGACTGACCACTAACTTCAACCTTCATCAAAGCCGACACCAAGCGAACGACGCATCGCCTTGATCCTATTCGAAGCTTGTGCCAACTCCTGAGCCTCGCTTGAATCGTCAGCCATGAAAGGGTCTGTCACACTCCCGGAAACCGATGGCCCGACGATCAGTCGTCGGCAGCTGTCGGTGCGGCAATGGCGACTGCACGAAGGGTGTGATGCTCTTTCCGGCCAACTGATCTATGTGATGGTGGTTTTCAGCCCATGGGCATTCGGCACAACTCAGGCCTGGTCGATCTGGACCATGAACTGCCTCGCCTATCTGCTTGGAATTCTTCTCGCAGGCAAACTCGCCCTCCGCCAATTCACCGGGCATCGACCCGCCCGTTGGGGTCAAGGCAAGGACGCCAATGCGCGCCTGTCGAGCTTGCTCCTCCGCATCCTGGCGCTCATGACCGTTCTCCTGCTCGCATATTGCCTCACCGGCGTGATCAACGCCCGATCCACGTATCACCACAGCTCCGGCAGTTTTGAATATCATCGCTTCATTTCATGGCTGCCCAACAGTCACGATCGGATTGGCGGTTGGCTGACCTTCTGCAATTACTTCGCGCTGGCACTTTCCTTCTGGGCCATCCGCGACTGGCTGCTCGGCAAATCCGTTGGCGAGCAACGGGCCGAACGGATTTCCGGCTCGCGGCCAAACTCCACGCTGCCTGATCGATGGCGGCGACTGCTGTGGATCCTCTGTCTCAATGGCGGTTTACTGGCACTGGAAGGAATCATCCAGCGGGTGGACGGAACCAATAAGCTGCTGTTCTTCATGGAAACGCGCATCAACAAAACTGCGCCGACGCAATTCGGTCCTTATGCCTATCGTTCCAATGCCGCCCAGTATTTCAATCTCGTCTGGCCCGTGTGCCTCGGCCTTTGGTGGAGCTTGCGGCAAAGCCTGTCCAAGCGAACGCTCCGGCTGGAAAGGCGCGATCTCCTGCTGGCGTGCGGCATTCTCATGGCCGCGGCGCCAATCATCAGCTCGACTCGCGGCGGTGCGATCGTCGACATTCTCGAACTGCTGCTGGTCAGCGTCGCCTTTGGGCCGGCGGCACGTCATGCAGAGCCAAAGGCAAAGGCCGGGCTTTTACTGTTCGTCAGCGTTGCCCTGGGGCTGGGCTTCTGGCTGGGTTGGTCAACGATCGCTCCGCGGTTTGAACCGGCCACGTTTCAAAATGGGCTGGATGGCCGCAATCAAATCACTGAAACCGCCTGGCAAATCGCGGTGGATTACCCGGTTTTCGGAACCGGTCCGGGAACGTTCGAACCGTTGTTTTCCCTTTACCGGATTGATCCGAATGAATACTGGCCCGCGCAACTGCATAATGACTGGTTGCAAACGCTGATCACTTTCGGATGGGTTGGCAGTCTGATGATCGGCCTGGCGCTGGCTTGCGTTGCGGCGCGTCCGCTTATTCCAGGCGGCATAGCGGGCCGAAGTCTTCCGCTGCTGCTCTGGATTTCGGTCGGCGGCTGTCTGCTGCACGCACGTTACGATTTTCCGTTCCAGATCTATTCCGTGATGTTTCTCTTCCTGTTGTGTTGCGCCATGCTCTCGTGCCTGTCCCGAACACACTCGGCGCCGGTTGGGAACAATTCGCAGGCCGCCAACGGAATTGCCAACTGAGCCGCAAGTTCCCGCTGAATCAGGAGGATCTGTTCACGCCAGCGGAACGTGGTCGCGAGTCACGGGCGATCCGGCCAAACTCGCGCCGGGCACATTCAAATCGCCGACGCTTGGGATTCCATGCAACGCGCACCAACGCATTACGGCTTTATGCCACGCCTCGGCGGCCAGTTCACAAACGTGTCTGAACAGCCGTCGATCCACTGTGAGAGTAGCAGTAGTGAATTCCAGCGTAACCCGGCCGCTGAATTGATGCCGGTATCGGTGCAACTCCGTTCCATTATTAATAAAACCGACGGCCGACCAGCTCTTCTCCACACCATCACCGCTCCATTTCACTTCAGAAAAGTGCAGCCGTTCGGCCAGAAACGTAAAATCTTCCCAAAGCTCATCCAGAGTGCCCCGTCGTTCCGCTTCCAATTCCAACCATCGCCCCAGCGTCAAGGCATACGCCGTCGTCTTCCGCATCTTCAAGGAATTCTCCACCACCCGCCGCACCGAAAACCATTCGCGGCCAAACCCAAATGACCCAAAGAACAACAGAAACACCAACCCTCCGACACCGCACAAAATCGGCAGCGCCCGGCCGTCCGACCAGAACGCCAGCAACGCCAGGAACAGGAAAATCAACGAAACACCGTAAAGGATGAGCACAGCGCGCGTGCCGGAAAATCCAGTTCCGGTCAGCCGATGATGCAGGTGATCCCGATCCGGCCGAAACAGCGGCAGGCCCTTGAGCCCCCGCCGCAGAATGGCCAGGCTGATATCGATCAGCGGCAAGGCCAGCGCGAACAGCGGCGCAATCAACGCCGCGACGATGGTTCCCTTGTGCGAACTCGCCAGAGAAAGTCCGGCGGTCAGAAACCCCAAGAAATACGCGCCGCCATCGCCCATGTAAATTTTCGCCGGTGGGAAATTATACCAGAGGAAACCAATCAGGGAACCGGCCACGCCCAGCGCACAAAGACAGAGAAAAGGCATTTGCGATTTGAAGCCCACATAAGCCAGCAATCCCATGAGCAGAAGAGCCACCCCGCCGGCCAAGCCATCAATTCCATCGACGAGATTGATCAGGTTGGTCAGGAACACCAACCATGCCACGGCCAGAATCGGTCCCAAA
>JBQCEJ010000377.1:0-5202 GCA_051960355.1 Verrucomicrobiota bacterium
ATGCTCGCGTCGTGCGCCTCAGCACTGGGCCGATCATGAATGTCGGGCTGGAGGATTTCTCGCTGGCCAACGTGCAGAACCCTGGCGCGGGCTGGGGCGAGAATGATTACAACAATTCCACCAACGCCGCCTATCAGGTGCATGATTCGTTTCTCGTCCGTGTGGTGCGCGCGCGGGATTCATGGATCCGCCGGGTGGAATCCTATCAGCCGGCGGGCAACACCTTCACCTGCCACCTCCTGAGCAACGGCATTCTCCTGAACGACAGCAGCCGGGTCACGATTGAGGCGGTGCATCTGCAGCGCCCGCAGTACGGCGGCGGCGGCGGCAACGGCTACATGTATCGCCTGCAAAACGCGGACGACTGTCTGGTGCAGGACTCGCGGGCGACCTTCTCGCGCCACGGCTTCGTGCTGTCGCACATGGGGTCGTCCGGCAACGTGTTCCATCGTTGCGTGGACACCACGACCGGACGGCAGACCGGCAACACCGGCTCGCAGACGACCGACGGGAGCGGTTCGGACCATCACATGCGCTTCAGCCACTCCAACCTGATTGACACCTGCGGCGGCAATGACAGCTGGTGGGCGGCGAATTACCGGCCCTACGGCTCTGCGCCAATGCACAACCTTACCTCGGCGCATGGGGTTTTTTGGAACACCGAAGGCACCGGCGCAGGGCCCGCCTACGTGGTTCGCACCGAACAGAGCCGCTACGGCTACGCCATCGGGACGCGAGGCACGCGCACCGCCGTTGACCGTCCCACCATTGGCGGCACGAAGTGCAACCCGGCCGACCATGTCGAGGGCGCGGGGCTGGGGGACACGCTGGAGCCGTTCTCGCTTTACGAAGATCAGCTCGCCCGCCGGCTGCAACTCCCCGAGGTGTCGCTGCCGGCGGAAATCACCGTGCCCTTTCCCTCGAACAGTGTGCAGTTGGCCGCGGCGGTCCTGATTGGACGGATGCCGGCGGTGCCGGGGACGTTCACCGCGCGATGGCAGCGTGTCACCGGTCCCGGTCAGGCGTTCTTCACGGCGGCGGCGACGACCGATCCCTGGGTCACGTTCACGGATCGCGGGACCCACGAACTGGAATGCACGATCACCAGCAACGGTCGGTCCGCCAGCGCGCGGGTGCTGGTGCGCCTGCTCGACGACGCGGCCGTGTCCACTGAGACGCTGCCGACAATGGCGGATGGCTACGTGCGTGACGGCGTCTACGCCGGGACGAATTACGGCACGCAGACGACGCTTCAGATCAAGACAAGTTCCACGGGCTTCAACCGACGCTCGTTCCTGCGGTTCAATCTGAACGCCGCCACCAATGCTGCATTCATACGCGCCTTCCTCGAATTGCACAGCGACAATCCGCCGGCGCCCGCCGACACCGGCCTCGTCGAAACCCGGCTCGTGGCGAGTGACACCTGGACCGACATCAGTCTGACGTGGAGCAACCAGCCAGCCCTCGGCGCGGTGGTGGCCACCTGGGTGACCTCAACCAGCAACTGGCAGCGCATCGAGGTCACTTCCGCGGCCCTCGCGGAACGGGCGGGGAACAGGCTGCTCAGTCTGGCGCTGGTGGTGACCGACCAGCCGTCCGGTCCGGTGTATACCTACGCCAGCCGCGAAGCCGCCACCAACCGGCCCCGGCTCGTGCTGGAATCACCTTTTACTGGCCTCGCGCTGGCGGATTGGATCACGAATTATCCGGGCGTTCCCGAGGATCTGCGCAGCCCGGCTGCCGATCCGGATGGCGACCGTTTGAGCAACGCGGAAGAGTATCTCTTTGGCCGCGACCCCGGGCAGCCCGAAACGGTGCTGGCAGTGCAGATTGTGCGGGAGGCGGATGGCGTGGCGATTCTCTATCCGCAGCGGAAGGGGTTGCCGGGCGACTTCAGCTATTACTTGGAGTCAACGTCGGTTCTGGGGACGGCGGGCTGGCAGCCGGCGGCTCGCGTCAGTTTCACCGTGCTGGCGGACCTTGGCGACGTGCTTCAGATGCGCGCCTTTGTTCCCGATGGAGAGGCTAACGACCAACGCTTCTTCCGCTTCCGATTTCTGACGGGGCCGTAAGTTCGTCTTCAGCATGCTTAATCTAATGAAAACCAGAATCACACTGTTGGGACTTGCCGTTTGGCTTGGCGCATCTTCTCTGCTTGGGCAAGCGGCGCCAGTGGACATGAATCAGCGGGCCGAGCAATTGAAGAATCTCAGGTGGGGTATGTTCATTTGCTGGTCGTTCAGCACCTTCTCCGGCAAGGAATGGACGCCCGGCGTTACGAATCTTTCGTTTTTTCGGGCTACGAGCGTGGACACCGACCAATGGGCGCGCACGGCCAAGGAAGCCGGCATGGGCTACATTCTCTTCCTGGCCAAGCATCATGACGGTTTCTGCCTCTGGGATACCCGCACGACCGATCGCAAGGTAACCAAAGCCCCGCTGGGCCGCGATGTGCTGGCCGAACTGAAGAAAAGTTGTGACAAGTATGGCATCAAGCTCGCCATCTACTTCTCCGAAGGTGAATGGCGATATCCGGGCGGACTGGACGATCCGGCCACACCCGGGCCGAAGAAGCCAAACCAAGGCGGGCGCGATCCCGCAATGAAGAAGGCGCAACTCAAGGAGCTACTCACCGAGTATGGACCGATAGAATATATCTGGTTTGATAATGCGATTGGAGATGGCGGATTAAGTCATGCGGAGACAGTCGCATTCTGCAAATCGCTTCAACCCGCCTGTTTCGTGGGGTTCAACGATGGCGATCAGACAGACGCGGATATACGGCTCGGCGAGATGGGACATCCAGGTTCGCTCACGGATCACGGTGCGGCAGGTCCGCACATGAAAAATCCGCCCTCCAGCAGTTACCTGCTCGCGGAATTTACCTATCCCATCCTGCCCCCGCACAAAGGGGGCGCGAGGTGGTTTTATTCGCTCCCCAAACACGACCAGCTTTGTTATTCGGCTGAGAAGCTCTACCAGGATTACCTTGGGGCCGTGGAGCACGGAAATATTTTTTCGATTGATGTTGGCCCCGATTACAAAGGGAAACTGCGAGACGTTGACGTCAAGACGCTCCGAGCCGTCGGTGAACTCATCCGCAACGCGCCCGCGCCAACCGTCGCCACGCCGGAACATGCGAAGTCGCACCGCTGAACAACTGCGTGCGCCCGACATTTCCACCACTTCACTCCTGCAGCAAGCGATTCATGCAAACAACTGTCGCCTGCGTCGCCGGCTTGCTGGTGTTGGTTTATGGAACCGTCGCCGCCGCGCCCATCACCTGCGGTGAACCGGTTTTTGCATCTTCAAACCCGCGCCTTTTCCCGATCGATCGCGTCACCTGCGTCATGACCATCGACCAACCAGGAACCGGTTTTGTTGATGCGGTCGCCCAGCAATGCGCGGGCATTGATCCAAGGGTTTATTTCTCCGCGTGAAGCGCTTTTGTTTTGGAGACGTTTCCTCGGCTGCAGGAAGCCGCTGGTCAGCCTTGCTCGCGAATTCATTTTCAAAATTCCGCGCAGCATCTGAGCATTCTTAGGATGGATTGCGCCAGCGATGAGGTGACGTTTCCTCAGGGCGCCTTCTGCTCAGGCGCCTTGACTTTAGATTCGGCCCCCAATTCTGGCCGACCACCGAATTGTTGCCAGTAAAGTTCCTTGAAGGAATTGGTTTGGGGCGCGGTCTTATACGCGTCTTCATTCACGAGGAAGGGTTGGACGGACTTCCACCACGCATCGTAGTCAGCTGACAGACGCGCGACCACATCCGGATGGTGCGCCGCCACATCCTTGTTCTGCCCCGGATCCTTCTGAAGATCGAACAACTTCCAACGCTGCTTCTCGCGCACCATGGCAAACCGCGTATTGCGGATGCTGCACCTGCCAAACTTCTCCGGCGCAGCGCCGAGATCCCAACGCCCCACATGGGTGAAGAGCTCGCGATCCGGCCAGGCGGTCTGAGGATTCTGGAGCAGCGGCCACAAACTGCGACCTTCGACCTGCTGTTTCACTTCGTCGGACAACTTCGCCCCCACGATATCGGCCAGTGTCGGGAAGAGATCAATATGCGCGCTGAGCGCGGCGCATTCCGTGCCGCCCTTGATCACACCGGGCCACCGGAAGAAACACGGTGCGCGTGTGCTGCCTTCATAGGCCGAACCCTTGCCGCCGCGCATCCCGGCATTGAAGAGCTTCACGCCAGCGGTGCCGCCGTTGTCAGTGGCTAGGTAAATGACCAACGTGTTTTCGGCAATGCCCCACTGGTCGAGTTTCTCCAGCAGCATCCCGAAATTTTTGTCGACGTTCTCAATCATGCCGAAGAACTTTGCCATGTCCTCATTGACGCCGGGCTTTCCGACATACTGCTGGTAATAATCTTGGGGCACCACATGCGGGGAGTGCGCCGCGTTGAGTGGGATGTAGGCGAAGAACGGGTTGGTGCCAGCGCGCCGGGCATCCATCCAGCGGATGGCCTGGGCAAAGAAGAGGTCGGTGCAATAGCCCTTGGTCTTCTCAAATTTGCCGTTGTGCCACAAGGTCGGGTCGATGTTGGAATTGTTCGGTGCATCACCACCGGAACCGGGGTAGGTCTGACCGATGCCGCCGCCACCGTGGATGTAAACTTCGTCAAATCCGCGATTCTCGGGCCGGTAGGCCTCCTCGTCGCCGAGGTGCCATTTGCCGAAGATGCCGGTGGTGTAGCCGGCGGACTTAAGCATCTGCGCCAGGGTGAAGGTTTCCAGGCTCATCCGCTCGCGCTCGTAGATGGTGTGCGTGACACCGTTCTTGAACTCATGGCGTCCGCTCATGAGGGCCGCGCGGGAGGGCGAACAGGTCGGGCTGACGTGGAACTGGGTCAGCAGCAGGCTCTCCTTCTTGAACGCATCCACCGCTGGCGTCTGCATGACGGGATTACCGAGGCAGGCGTAATCGCCATAGCCCACATCATCAGGCATCACCAGGATGATGTTGGGCCTGGCAGGCGGCTTGGCCGCGGCAGCACACACTGGGAGCGACGCGAGGCACAACGCAGCGAACAAGGGCTGAAGGCAGCTAACGCTTGCAAATTTGAATGGCGAGAATTGCATTTGTTTCATTGGAGTCGTTTGATTAGTCGGATTACGAGTCATCCAAAACTGACTTCCAGATATTCACCGGCACCTCGTTCTTATGCCTGGGCCCCCGTGTGCTCCGGCCA
>JBQCEJ010000378.1:0-6997 GCA_051960355.1 Verrucomicrobiota bacterium
TGGAGTCAATCCGCGAAGTCTTCGCATTCTCGAAGAAGCCATGCTCGCCGATACCGAAGACCCCGAAGGAACAGCTTATGGAGCCTTTCTCAATTGGCCGCATCGAAAATTGATGCGGGTTTGCGGCAAGACCGGGACCGCTCAGAACAAGCATAATGGCGAGATTGACCACACGACCTGGTTCCTCTCCTTTGCGCCCTATGAGAGCCCGCGCTATGCGGTGGTCGTCATGGTTGAAACGGGTCGAGGCGGGTCCGGCGGCGGAACGTGCGCTCCGGTTGCCAAGTTGATTTACGAAGCCATTGTCGCCCGCGAGCAGATGAACGGAAACCACGCCCCGACCATGGCAAAGGCGAATTAAGATGTTTGAAGCCGTCCTCAACGAACGTCAGGCGCGCATCGACAAGCTGCAATTGTTTGCGATTGCCGGGCTCATGTTCCGGGGCGCGGCGTTCATTTATAGCGCCACGATGGTCACCGATTCGGCGCGCGCGCTGCCTCTGTTCAATCAGACCTGGTTTCGCCAACTGATCTGGTATGGACTCGGAACCGGCGGAGCGATTGGACTTTGTCTCATTGATTACCGCTCCATGTCACGGTGGGCCGTGGTCATCTACTGGGCTTCGATTCTCCTGCTCATACTCGTGCTGATTCCGCATATCGGTTCGACTCACGGCTGGGGAGCGCGACGTTGGATCGATCTGGGTTTCTTCAACCTGCAACCCAGCGAAGTGGCCAAACTCTCGGTGATCATCGCCCTCGCCTATTTCCTCAGTCGTCCGGCGGAGGAACTGCGTCTGGTTCGGAACTTCTGGAAACCGATCGGCATGATTCTGCTGCCTTTTCTGCTGATCATGAAGGAACCCGATCTGGGTTCAGCGCTGGTGCTGTTGCCCACGGGCTTCATGATGTTGCTCTGCGCTGGCACTCCGAAACGCTACCTTTTCCGGCTGGTGGGTGGGCTGGGACTCATGGCCGCATTGTTTTTGATCGACGTGCTGTTCGCTCCGCCGAACTGGCAGATCAAAATGGAGGAATACCAGAAGCAACGTTTGCTGGTTTATTTTGGCGCGGACTTCGCCCCAAAAAACGGGACGGACGCGGAAAAGGCCAAAGCACGCCAAACCCAAATCCAGAAGTCGTATCAGGTGAAGCAAGCGATGATTTCCGTGGGTTCCGGTGGCTTGACTGGAAAAGGCTGGCACGAAGGCACCCAGACCGCACTGGCTTTTCTGCCGGCAGGTGCCGCGCACAATGATTTCATTTTCTCCGTCATTGCCGAGGAGAAAGGATTCGTCGGCTCCATTGTGGTGCTGACGCTGTATGGGGTGATTCTGTTCTCCGGAATCAGAATCGCCGGCCAGGCGCGCGATCGTCTGGGCAAACTGCTGGCGGTGGGCGTCGTGACGCTCCTGTTCAGTCATGTGTTTGTAAATATCGGCATGAATATTCGCATCGTCCCTGTAACGGGCATTCCGCTGCCGCTGTTGTCTTACGGCGGGTCTTCAGTGTTGAGTTCGTTGATCGCCATGGGATTGTTGCAAAACGTGTACATCTATCGAAAAGGGTATTAAATATGAGTGACAGAAATTTCTCCCGGCGGCGCCGTGGTGGAATGCGCTTCCGGCCAGCCGGCGGCTTGGGACACACCCAGCAGAAAACCGACCGCGAGGCCACCGAAGCCCGCGCGGAAGTTGTTGGCGGCACGGGTGCGCAAGAGAAGGTTTACGAGCGGCGGCACGCGCATGAAATCGAACGCGCGGAAAATATCGCCGCCGGCCTGCCGCCCGAAGGTGTGGCTCCGGAACCCGCGCCGGTTGAGGAGAAGAAGGTCGCCTTTCGCGAGCCTGATCTGCAAACCCCGGCCCAGGTGCAGGAGGAAAAACCGTTTGAACCGGTACACGTGCCGGAGAAACCCAAAGGGCTGATCGATGGCATTCGCGTCGCAGCCAATGCCCTGGTGAAGAAGGTTCAGAAACTTCTCAAACCGGTGAAGAAGATTCACAAGGAAGTGATCATCAACGCCGAGACGCTCGAAACGCGCGTGGCCGTTTCCGAAGACGGCAAGCTGGAAGAGTTCAACATCGAGCGCACCACGGAAGAACGGCTGGTCGGCAGCATCTTCAAAGGTAAAGTCCGCAACCTGGAAGACGGCTTGAAAGCCGCCTTTGTTGACATTGGCTTCGAGAAAAATGCGTTCCTGCATTACTGGGATATCGTGCCCAACCAGTTCGACAGCGGCGTGGAAATTGTCGAACGTGAAGGCGGTCGCAAGCGCGATAAACCCAAGATCACGCAGAAGGACATCCCGCGCGTTTATCCGCCCGGCAGCGATATCATCGTGCAGGTCACCAAAGGGCCCATTGGCACCAAAGGCCCGCGCGTCACGACCAATCTCGTCTTGCCCGGTCGCTATCTCGTGCTCCTGCCCAACTCAGATCAAAGCGGCATTTCCCGGAAGATCGAGAACCAGCAGGAACGTCAGCGTTTGAAAAAAATCCTGCGCGAGCTTTCCATTCCGGACGGCATGGGCGTGATTATGCGGACCGCCGGCGAAGGCCAACAAAAGCGTTATTTCGTTCGCGACTTGGCGCTTCTGCTCGAAGAATGGCGCGGGATTCAGGACCGGATCAAGAGTCAGGCAATGGCCACGTGCGTTTTCCAGGAACCCGATTTGATCGAACGCACGGTTCGCGACTTCCTGACGGAAGATGTGGAACGGATCGTGGTGGACAGCCCCAAAGCCTACGATCGCATGCGCGAAATGATTTCGAAAATTTCGCGGCGCTCGGCTGACAAGGTTAAATTGTACGCCGATGCACAGCCGGTTTTCGACCGTTTCAATATCAGCAAGCAACTCGAAAACGCCTTTTCCCGTCAGGTGCATCTCAAGAGCGGCGGCTACATCGTAATCGATGAAACCGAAGCGCTGGTGGCCATCGACGTGAACACCGGCCGTCATAAAGGCGGCAAAGATCAAGAGTCCTCCATCCTGAAGGTCAACTTGGAAGCCGCGGACGAAATCTCGCGCCAACTGCGCTTGCGCAACATGGGCGGTTTGATCGTGCTCGACTTCATCGACATGAAATCGCGCCGCGATCAGCAGAATGTTTATCAACGGATGAAGGACGGTCTGCGTCGCGACAAAGCGAAGACGCACATTCTGCCGATCTCGCAGCTGGGCTTGATGGAAATGACCCGCCAGCGCCACAGCGAAAGCGTGCGCGCGGCGGTTTACGACGATTGCCCGTATTGCAAAGGTCGTGGAAAGGTGAAGAGTTCACTCACTATGAGCGTGGAAATTCAGCGCAAGCTTCAGGAGATCCTTCGGAAACGCACGCGCGATGAGAACGATTTCCAGCTTCGGATCGTGGTGCATCCGACCGTGCTGGAACGGCTGCGCACCGAGGACGAAAAGCATCTCATCGAGATGGAGAAGCGTTATTTCGGCAAGCTGTCGTTCCGTGCGGATCCCGGCATGCACGCGGAGCAGTTCAAGATCGTCAATGTGGCAAACAACGAGGAACTGGCCAGCGTAGGTAGCTAAGCGATGCAAGCCTAAGGCCGGTTCTGCCGGTCCTCTCTTAAACAAAAAACGCCCCGAGTTAAAACTTGGGGCGTTTTCATTTTAAAAAAGGTCTATTCGATCCGTTTCAGAACTACGAGCCATCCAGTGGAATCCGGTGCGTTGCCGCCGAGGACGAGCAGTTCGCCTTTGGGCAATTTCTGCGTCCGTTTCAGAACGGCCTCTCCTTTGCCAATCAGCGCCACTTCAAAGTTTTTCCCGTCCACATCTTTCACCGAAATTTGGCACTTTTCGCTTAACTTCACCTCTGCGGCTTGACCGCTGGTTACGACCAAGTCCTTTTGGTTTACCTCGAAATAGTTTTTCCATTTCAAAGGCAGCTCGCTCAACTTTTTGCGCACTTCGGGGTCCACTGGCTTGTGTTTGGGATTGGGCGAGTTTTCAGCCGTGGTGGCCCAGACGAGCAACACCTTGAATTTCAGATCGCGGGCAGGCGAGGCATTTGCCAGAAATGTCACCAAAAGGCAGGACACCGCCAACAGCATCAGACGACCAGATGAGCTTTTTTTCAATGTCATGTTAAAACAGCTTAGCAGTTGAAAGGCGTTTCAGACTACTTTTCCGACGGATACGAAACCCATACCAAGGTCGTGCCGTGGGCATAGTCATTATAGGTGAACGCCGCGGCGTCGGCCACGGTCATTTCGCTATCAGCCCCGAAGGACTTTCCAACAAGCCCGGCTTGCTGCCCGGCAAAAATTCCAATGATCACTATTAAGGCGATGGCGCCAACCGGGAGAAGAATCCGACGCAGTATCTGTAGGACGGAACGGGATTTCACCGGTTCGGCAACAGGCTCCAGCCGTTCGATCTGCCGTTGAATTTTTGACCAATAGAATTCCCGCGACTCGGGTACCCGCACGTTCACCTGCGAATCCTTGAGTGCCTTGCGCGTGTTTCGCAATTCCGTGACCATGTCCTTGGCCTCGGCATCGCGTGCCATCCATGCTGCCATTTCAAGGGCTTCCTCCTCTGGCAACTCGCCATCGAGGAACGCCTGCAGTTTCAATTGCGATTCGTTGTCCATCATATCTAACTCTCGTTTTTCAAATCAGCCAATAAAGAGGCCAGCTTTCGCCGAGCGTAAAACAGCCGCGACATGACCGTGCCGATTGAGCTGTCCATCGTTTTGGCGATTTCTTTGTATTCCATTTCTTCGAATTCGTGCAGCACCAGCACGGTGCGGTGCTCGTAAGAAAGCTGCGTCATCGCCCGGTCGATCCGCTGCCGCAACTCCCCGCGTTCCAAACGCTCGGTCGGATTCACCGTCACGACCGGCATTTTTCGTTCGACTCCGCCGGATTCCTCGTCCAATTCCTCGATGGATTCGGCGCGCTGACGCTTTTGCCTCCGCAGTTGATCCAGGCAGAGATTGATCACGATGCGCGTAATCCAAGTCGCGAAACTGGATTGCCCCTGAAATTGAACGAGCCGCTGCCATGCTTTTACCCATGCTTCCTGAGAAAGATCGATTGCTTCCTCTTCATTCCTCATCATGCTGTAGGCTCGCGCATAGATTTTGTCGCGATGACGAGCCACCAACTCTTCAAATGCGCCCATGTCGCCCTTTCGAGCGTCCCGCACCAAAGCTGTGTCGTCCGCAGAGGAATATTCTTTTTCAACCATGTTTGGACGTCGGGTCGGATGCGGCTATTCGAAGGTTAAAGCTTTCCTTTCGTGCTGGGAAGCTGGCCCGCTATCCGGGAATCGCGTTGGCACGCAAAATCAGCGGCTTTCGCAAAAGCCTTGAACAAACCTTCGACAATGTGGTGCGGTTCATCTCCATACAGCAGCTCCAAATGCAAGTTGCAACGGGCTTCGTTGGCGAATCCTTGGAAAAATTCGCGGGCCAGTCCGAATCTAAACGCGCTGGACATATCCTGATTGCGATCCTTGGCACTGACGTTTTTTTGCCCGAATTGATTCAATCCGCGCCAAACGAGATAAGGTCGGCCGCTGAAATCGATGACACATCGTGCCAGGCATTCGTCCATCGGCACGTAGGCTTCGCCGGTGAATGGATTTCTTGGGTCAAATCCGGTGCCATAACGGCGAATCCCCTTTTTATCACCCAATGCCTGCAGAAACGCCTGTCCCAGAGCAATGCCGCAATCCTCGACCGTATGATGCGCGTCCACTTCGAGATCGCCTTTGCAGCGGAGATTCAGGTCCATGACGGCATGCTTGGCAAAAAGCGTGAGCATATGGTCGAAGAAAGGCACTCCGGTTTTTATGGAGCTTTTGCCCGATCCATCCAGGTTCAGCTTCAGGGTGATGCTGGTTTCTTTGGTAGTGCGTTTCAAGGCCGCCTGCCGGTGATTCATAGTTGGGAGTTAAACAAACACGCTACGGAAAACAAAGCGAAATGGATTTGGGGCACAGACAGCGGCGGTTCTCGGATGCACTGAATTCAAACCGCCTCAAGAATGCGGAGCGAGCAAAGCCTGAGCTTCGTCAATCCGCTTCTGAACGCTTTCCGGATTGGGAGAGACTTCCTTTAGCTGTTTCAAATATTCAACGGCTTGGGCGGTATGACCTTCAGCCATTTCCACCTCATTCAATCCGCCAAGAATCTGTTCCAACAGAAACCGATCGGGCTTTTCCTTCTTTTCTTCCACTGCATGCCAGCGGTCCAAGGCCGCGAGCCATAGATTTCGAGCGCGGGCATAGTCCTTTTTGTTTTCCAGGTTCAACTTTGCCAGTTCGTTGAGAATTTCCACATTGCCTGGATTGGAACGCAAACCCTCGCGCAGAAATTCTTCCGCTTCGGCCACTTTGCCGAGGCGCTTCCTCAACCAATACGACGCGACCGTGTAGGTTTCAGACTGGTGCGGGTCCAGCTCTGCGGCCAGTCGCAGCCAAGGCAACATCTCCCGCTCTTCTCCTTGCTCCAGATGCATGTGGACCGACGGATAGAAGTGGCGTCCGAATTTTTCGATCCAATCGCGCGCTGGAGCCGGCGCTTCCCTGCCCTCGTCGTGCGCATCATGATCCTCCTTGCCATGTTCCGCTTCCGTCTCGTGCTCGTCATGAACCGCAGCCTCTCCAACCATGTGGTTCTCCTGCTTTCGGGCATTCAACTCGAAAATCGAGGGATAATTTCCTCGATGAAAATAAGCGTCTGCTTTGGCATAAACTTCATTGGCGAACATTTTTCGGCCATCCCCCAGCAGCAGAGACAAGGCTCCTCCTGGCTGCGTTGAATCCGTATCAACTTGAGGTTGGCGCGGCTGCAGATACGTCGCGAAACTCAGGCAAACGACGAACAACAAAATCGGAATGAGCCAGGATTTCCTCATGGAATCTCAATTCAGTGCTTTGCGACGAAACAAACCGCAGGCGCACACGACGAAGAACCCGGTGTAAAACCACGCATAGGCGGTCGCTCCGCCGATATAGAACCATTCCACC
>JBQCEJ010000379.1:0-9333 GCA_051960355.1 Verrucomicrobiota bacterium
TTGGCGATCCCTTCCACCAGGTCTTCGGCGATGGCATGGAAGACCAGCAGGCTCCTTCAAACCGGCGCGGTGGCAACCGCGGGAACGGACAGACAATGACGCGCAAGGAACAGAGTCTTGGCTCCGGCGTGATTGTTTCGCCTGAAGGTTACATCCTCACAGCCAATCACGTGGTGGAAGGCGCTGATCCCGACGGCGTGAAGGTCTCCATGGCGGACGGCGGTTCAGAAATTTCCGCCAAGATTGTCGGCACTGATCCGCAGACCGACGTGGCTGTTTTGAAGATCGATGCGCAAAAACTCCAGCCCATCACACTGGCTGACAGTGAAAAGATTGAAGTTGGCGACGTCGTCCTGGCGATTGGCAATCCGTTCGGCGTCGGCCAGACCGTCACCATGGGAATTGTGAGCGCCACGGGCCGCACCTCGCTGGGAATCATCCGTCAAGGTGGTCAGCGTGGTTACGAAAATTTTATCCAGACCGACGCTGCCATCAATCAGGGCAACTCCGGCGGCGCCTTGATCGACGCGGAAGGACGCTTGATCGGCATCAACACCGCCATCTTCAGCCCCAGCGGCGGCAATGCTGGAATCGGGTTTGCCGTGCCAGTGAATCTGGCGCGGAACGTCATGGAACGCCTGATCACTTCGGGCAAAGTGACTCGCGGTTATCTTGGTGTGAATCTCCAACCGGAAATCACCGCCGACCTGGCCGAGAGTTTTCATCTGCCCGACCAAAAAGGCGCGATTATTGCCGATGTGATGCCCAACACGCCGGCGTCCAAAGCGGGCCTGCAGAACGGCGACGTCATTCGTGAACTCAACGGCAAGCCGGTGACCGACAGCGATCAATTGCGTCTGGCTGTCTCGCAGCTTGCTCCCGGGACCAAAGCGCGCCTGAAAATTTTGCGCAGTGAACCCAACAAAAAGCCGACGGAGAGAACGATTGAAGTCGCGCTTGGCACACTTCCAACGGACGGCACTTCGATGCGTAATGGCGGCGAGCAGAGCGACCAGGACCAAAGTTCCAAACAGGATTCACTGGATGGTGTTGAGGTTGCCGATCTGGACAGCAACGTGCGCCAGCAACTCAATGTTCCCCAGAACGTTCAAGGCGCCGTGGTTTCCAATGTGGATCCGAATTCCAACTCCGCGGAAGCGGGTTTGCGCCCTGGAGACGTGATTATGGAAATCGACCGCAAGCCGGTGCGCGATGCCAATGCCGCGGTGCAGGCGAGTGAAAAGGCGACTGGCAAAAAGGTTTTGCTTCGCGTCTGGCGCGACGGTGTCAGCTTCTATTTGTCCGTGGATAACACGAAGAAATAATGCCGCGAGGAGACTTCGTCGGATGTTTGTGACTACATTTTTGACAAACGTCCGACAGCAGGCATCATTCTGTGAGCGCTGATGCCGATCGGCGCTCACTGATATGGCCGTGCAATACAAAGATTATTACGAGAGTTTGGGCGTGCCGCGAAACGCCAGCGATGCGGATATCAAAAAGGCGTTCCGCAAACTGGCGCGCCAATTTCACCCAGACGTCGCCCAGGACAAGAAAAAGGCCGAGGAGAAGTTCAAGGAAATCAACGAAGCTTACGAAGTCCTCAGCGATCCCGCCAAACGCAAGCAATACGATCAGCTCGGCGCCAACTGGAAATCCGGTTCCGAATTCCGGCCGCCTCCGGGCTGGGGACAACAGGCGACCGGTCGTGGTTTTCGTGGCGGCCGGTCGGCGGGCCAGGAGTATGAATTTCAGGGCACCGGGTTCAGCGATTTCTTCGAGCAGATTTTCGGATCCCGCGGTCGCGGGGGCGGCGCGGGTTTTGGCCGGCAATCCGGGTTTGAGGAAGCGGACCTGGCCACACGCGGTCGTGACATCGAAGGCGACATAATGGTCACCTTGGAAGAAGCGCTTCGCGGATCGGTGCGATCGGTTTCAGTTCAACACAATTCCCGCACGGAAACCCATCAGGTCAAGATTCCAGCCGGCGTCACCGAAGGCCAACTCTTGCGCCTCAGCGGTCGCGGCGAGGCCGGTTTGGGTGGCGGCGGAGCAGGGGATTTGTATCTGCGCGTTCGACTGGCGAAACATCCGGATTTTGAGGTCGATGATCACAATCTGATCTACGAGGCAGCAATCGCGCCATGGGAAGCCGTTCTGGGCGCGAATATTTCCATTCCAACGCTGGATGGGCGAGTGAATATAAAAATTCCCGCAGGCACTCAGAACGAACAGAAGCTTCGGCTGCGCGGACGTGGCTTGCCGCAACGCGCAGGAGACAAGGGCGATCTCATCGTGATTGCGAAGGTTGAAGTGCCCACGAGCATCTCCGAGGCGGAACGCGCTCTCTGGGAACAGCTCGCCCAGCAATCGAACTTTCGACCTCGCGATTGACGATCGTCTGCGGTGTTTGTCTCCTTGCCACTGGAATGATGGCGCAGCTATCGTTCGATCGTAATTTCGTTCACCGACACTAAATTGAACTCATGAAACCACGCGTACGTTTCGCTCCGAGCCCGACCGGATTTCTGCACATTGGCGGCGCCCGCACTGCTTTGTTCAACTGGCTTTACGCTCGTCACACCGGCGGAACGTTTGTCCTGCGCATCGAAGACACGGATACGGCCCGCAACACGCAGGCCGCAGTGAACGTCATTCTCGACGACTTGCGCTGGCTCGGACTGGATTGGGACGAAGGTCCGATCACGGGCGAGGCCACGGGTCCGAGCAAGGGCGAATACGGCTCCTATTTTCAAAGTCAGCGAAAGGAGAATTACCGGCGCCGCGTCGAGGCGCTGTTGTCGCATGGACTGGCTTATGAACATGAGGGAGCGATCAAGTTCAAGATGACCCGTGAGCCGGTGCTGATTCATGATCTCGTCGTCGGAACGGTGGAGCGCAAGCTCACCGATCGCGAAGCGGTAGATCCTGATTTCGTCATTGTTCGTTCCGATGGCGAACCGGTGTTTCACCTGGTGAACGTGATCGATGATCTGGAGATGAACATCACGCACGTCATTCGCGGCGAGGATCACCTGAGCAATACCTCCAAGCACATTGCCTTGTTCCGCGCCTTCGGAGTCGAACCTCCGAAGTATGCGCACATTCCGCTGATCCTGAATTCGGATGGAACCAAAATGAGCAAGCGCGACCAGGGCGCACTCATGACCGCTTACATGGACGGCGGTTACCTGCCGGAAGCCGTGGTCAATTATCTGTGCCTGCTGAGTTGGTCGCCCAAGGACAATCGCGAAAAACTGCCGCTGTCGGAAGTCGTCGACTTGTTCGACCTGCCGCAGATCTTGCGCGCCAATGCGCGGTTTGACCATGACAAGCTGCTTTGGTTGCAGGGCGAATACGCCCGCGAATTGAGCAGTGACCGTTTCTACGAACTCTGCGTTCACGCGCTGGCGAAAGCCGGACTGGACACCAACACGTTCCCAGTGGAGTACGTCAAAGCCGCCCTGGACACCTGCAAAGGCAAGGTGAAACTCTTCATCGAACTGCCGGCGTATGCGGGTTTCTATTTCAAAGAGGAGTTCGATTACAATCCCGACGGGGCGAAAAAGGATTTCGTACCAGAGAACAAGCCTCGCCTTCAAAAACTTCGGGACGCCTTTGCTGGACTGGAATCTTTCAATGCCGCGGCCTTGGAAATGACGCTCAAAAGCGTTGCCACTGAACTGGGCGTCAAGGCGGGCGTGCTGGTTCATCCCGCGCGTTTGGCCGCCACCGGAAATACATCGGGCCCAAGCCTCTACCATCTGCTCGAAGTTCTGGGCAAGGACCGCGTTTTGCAGCGGTTCGACCGGGCGTTGGCGCGATTCTAACGACCTTGGAAGGCTCGGATTCGATTGCCAGAATCCCATGGATTTGGGGCACTTCAGCCCCGTCCAGTGGGGTGCAATCGGCATCTTCCTACGGGGACTAATCACTTGCGTTACCGAGGGAAAAGCCGTCTAATTCGCCTAACCTAATCAGGAGATTATGAAAAAACCAACTGGCGGAGCTAGAGCTCGAAGCGTCCGTGTTTTTCTGGTGGACGACCACCCTCTGGTGAGGCATGCCCTCAGAGACGCTTTGCGGCACGAGACGGGTATGGAAGTCTGTGGAGAAGCGGACGACCGGGATACTGCCTTGAAGGGCATTGCCGCGGCTTCGCCTGATCTGGCCATTGTTGACCTGCGGCTGAAGACTTCCGACGGTCTGGAGTTGATCCGGGATCTGCGGGATCGTCACCCCAAAGTGCTGAGCCTCGTCCTTTCCATGCAGGATGAGAGCATCACCGCGGAACGGGCCATCCGAGCGGGAGCTCGCGGTTATGTTTCCAAACAGGAACCGCCCAAGAGAATCATGGAAGCGGTGCGCAAAGTTTTGGGTGGAGAGATTTACTGGAGTGAGAAAGCAGCCGCGCAAGTCGCTTCGAAAATCGCCTCTCCCTGTGCTGGTGGCGCCTCGATTTCCGATCGTCTTTCCGAACGCGAGCTTCAGGTTTTCGAGATGATCGGTCTGGGCCGTAATACCAATCAAATTGGTGAGGCGCTCCACATCGACGTCAGCACTGTTGAAACCTACCGGGCGCGAATCAAAGACAAGCTTCTACTCAAGGATGGTTCTGAGCTGCTCCAGACCGCGATCCGTTGGTGTTTGAATAAGGCCTACCTTTAGCCTTCCTCCGCTCTTTCGTGCTTCAATGAAATCCAATTACTGCCTGCCTCGAGCAGTGCGGGCCTCCATCACTGCGCGTTGGTTTCTTGAGTAGCAGTGACAGGACAGTATCTACGATTACCGCGGCAAGGGCACACCGGTGTTCCCTCGAACAACCTGCCGGAACAGAGACGCATCTAGCCCCACGTTTTTGTGGGGTAGAGTCTTCCTCGGGAGACCGGTATAAAAATGGCAAGCAACCGCAGCCGCCTTGAGGGCGCGTGCCGACGCTTACCATGAATATGCAAAACATGACTCCGATATCTGCTCATCGCCGTCCCGCATCAGCCATCACCTCGCAAGGACAACGGAAAGGTTTCACGTTAATTGAACTGCTGGTGGTGATTGCCATCATTGCAATTCTCGCGGCGATGCTGCTGCCGGCGTTGTCCAAAGCCAAGGAGAGGGCCAAGCGGATTTCGTGCGTGAATAACCTCCGTCAAATTGGCATCGGCATGACCATCTACGCCGGGGATAACTCGGATAAGGTGGTGGAGGCGCGTCCGATAGATTCGAATAATCCGCCCAGCCCCACCAACAAGGGAAAATCCAACTCGCATGCGCTCAATTCCCCGGAGGCGGGCCTAGCGAAAGATGTCAATTTGGACCCCACGCAGACCAACACTGCCTCGGTCTGGGCCTGCCCAAGTTTGGGTGTGGGCAGTGTGTCCTACAATAACACGACCACCCCGCCACAGTGGCAGATTGGCTATGCCTATATGGGGGGTGTCTATTGGTGGTACAATGTCGCCAATGGCTCTGGGGTTCCATCGGCAAGCCCGACCAAACTGAGCAGATCCAAACCTTCTTGGGTGCTCGCGGTGGATTTGGTCTGCAAAAATCCAGGTTTGTCGGGGGGAAGCGCGTGGGCGGATGTGTCCTACCCGCTGAATAGAGTCGCCCATCAGAAAAGCAATGCAGCTTTTCCGGAGGGCGCCAATCATTTGACGGTGGACGGTTCGGTAGCTTGGATCAAGTCGGAGCGCCTGTTACAGTTAAACACCTGGAGTACTGCCATCCGGCTTTACTATTTTTATCAAGAGGATTTAAGCCCGATCAATTCGGCGGATCTGCCCTATTTAAAGTTCAAGCCTTGAGTTGATTCGAGGTTTGGCTGGTCCCGGACCATCAAGCAAACTCTTTGTATGGAATTCCTTCTCCGGAACCATTGGCTGCGGCGGACTTTAATTCTGTTCTTACTGTTTGTATCCGTCGGCATCGTTGAAGCGGACAGTATGCAGGAAGCGGCCGCGCATATCCCCGGCCTGCGGGTGGGTGCAGCCGTCAAGCCGCCGGACAGCGTCGCCAACGCCGCCTACGCGAACACGCTGCGGTTGCAACTGAATGCTTCTCCCGAAAACGCCACCAAATGGGCCGCCACCCAGCCGGCTCAATACACCTACGGCTGGACCGATGCCGATGCGATCGCGGCATTCGGCCGTGCGGGCGGACAGCAAATGCGGGGTCACACCTTGGTGTGGCATAATTCCATTCCCACCTGGTTGACTGGTGGCGGGTTTACGACCAACCAGATTCGCGACTTCCTGTTTCATCACATTGACACCGTGGTCGGACGTTATCGCGGCGACGCATTCTGCTGGGATGTGGTTAATGAAGCGTTCAATGACAACGGCACCTTGCGAAGTGATTTTTGGTATGACAATCCAGGTATCGGCTATGCGGCCAACGGCACCCGTTACATCGAGGAGGCGTTCAAACGTGCGCACGCCGCCGATCCCAGCGCCAAGCTCATCTACAACGATTATAGTATCGAGCCGGACAATGCGAAATCCGACGCCGTCTATGCCATGGCGCAAGATTTTTTAAGCCGGGGCGTGCCGCTGGATGGCATCGGCTTTCAGATGCATATCAGCGGAATCGACTACAACAGCCTGCGCTCAAATTTCAAACGCTTCAACGATCTCGGCCTGGAACTGCACATCACTGAAATGGACGTGCGCATTCCGGTGGACGGCAGCGGCGTCGCGACGCAGGCAAATTTGGATACGCAGGCGGAAGTTTATTGGAACGTGCTGGGAGTGGGATTGGGGCAGCCAAATTTCAAGGTATTTCAAACGTGGGGCTTCGCGGATAACGATTCTTGGATCCCTGGTTTCTATCCGGGCTTCGGCGCGGCCCTCCCGTTTGATAAAAACTACCAAAAGAAGCCCGCTTACTGGGCCATTTGGAACGCGCTCGCCAATCAGGCCGAGAAACTGCCCGTTCTGAATTATTCTAGCGGCGATTCCACCAACACCTTCAGCCAGGACACCTTGAGCGCGGGGGCCGGGATGCAGCTCCAGGCGGACGGCACCAACGATTTCATGACGCTCGGGTTGGCAGTGCCTTTCGCCGGGCCGTGGGATGTGAAGGTCGGCTATCGTCAAAGTGGGGCTTCGGGCCAATTTCAACTCGCTGTGGCCCCCGAGGGCAGCGGAAATTTCAGCAATGTTGCCGGAGTGGTGGACGCATACATGGCGGGTGTGGACGCGGGCGCGACGGATCTCGGGACCAATGTTTTTTCCACCGCTGGCAATTGGCAGTTCCGCTTTACGGTGGCCGGCAAAAACGCGAGCGCGTCGGACTACAACCTCACGATCGACTACATTCGCATCACGCCCATCACGGACACCAACAACACGCCACCAACGATTTCCAACATTTCCAACCAAAGCGTCATCGAGAACACAGCCATCGGACCAATCGCTTTCACAATCAGTGACGCGCAAACCGCAGCGGCGGCGCTGACCGTTCAGGCTATTTCGCTCAACACCAATTTGCTGCCCACAGGGAATATTGTCCTGGGCGGCAGTGGAGCCAGTCGCACCGTGACGGCCACGCCCGCAGCCAACCAGACTGGCTCGGCCGCGGTGCTTTTACTGGTGAGCGACGGCACCAACCAGACGCCCGAAACGTTCACGCTTAACGTCTCGGCTTTCAATACTGCGCCCGTTGCTCTGGCCACAAATGTCACGGTCGTATCGGGTGGTGCGGTGGATATCGATTTGCTGCCGTTGATTTCGGATCTGGAAACGCCGTCCGCCGGATTGAGTCTGAAGGTCGGCACGGCGACGGGCGGCACAGTGACTCTGCTGGGCGATGGCCACACCGCGAGGTTCTCGGCCTCGGGAAATTATTCCGGTCCAGCTTCGTTCAATTATTCGGCCAGCGATACCGGGTCGGACGCGCGCTGGCTGCTGCATTACAATTTTGAGCTGCCCGAGACCGTAGACGACAAAAGCGTTGCCGACAGATCCTCCAAAGCGCAGACGGGCACGTTGGAAGAGTATGGCAGTGGGGCAAGCGTGTATGCCACGAACGTGCCGCCCGCGTTTGCGCCGTTCAGCACCCGCTCGCTGGCGCTGACCGAGTCCGGAGCTGGCAATGGAGCACGGTTGGAGACGCTGCTGTCCAGCTCCAGCTATAGTTTGAAAAACGCGGATTGGACGATGGCGACCTGGTTTCGCCGCGCCACCGCGACCAATGAAGATTTCATTTTTCACATTGGTGTGGGCGATGGGAATGGCGGCAATGGGGATGAACTGGATTTAAGTTTGGCTCCCGCCGGCCCGCTGCAATTGCGCCATTACAATACCGCCAATGTCCGGGACGTGAACCTGGCCAGCGGAGTCGTGCCGACGGGCGAATGGCATCACGCCGCGCTGGTGTTTGACCGCACCAACAGCAACGCCGGCCTGCTGAAGCTTTACCTCGACGGCGCTCAGGTAGGCGCGACGACGCCGGTCGTCTGGGCGCTGGATCAAAGTGCCGCGCTCGTTTTCGGCGGGGTCAAGAATGGCGGCGAAACGAACTGGCTCAACGGCAACTTGGATGACGTGGCGCTGTATGGTGCTGCGCTGACCCCGACCGAAATTGCCGCGCTTGCGGCGGGCCGCACTGTGGCGCAACTCGGGAATCTGAGCGCGAGCAATACCGTGAGTCTGACCGTTCAATCCATAAATCAACCCCCAGTTTTATCCGGCAATTTCAATACGCAGATCGTCGCAGGCGCGACGATTGCCATTGCGCCCGTGGCCACCGACCCTGATCTGCCGGCCCAAGGTTTTGTGTTCAGCTTGTTAAACCCTCCGGCGGGTGCGGTGATCAATCCAACGAACGGGCATATGACGTGGCGGCCGACGATTGCGCAGGCGGGCACGAGCAACCTGTTTACCTTGGTGGTGACGGAAGCGGGCTGGCGCACGAACGTTGTGCCGGTGGCGGATGCTTTTGTTCGCGATGGAACCTACGCCGCCGTCAATTACGGGGCGGACACGACACTCACAGTAAAGCGCGATCCCACCGCCAGTTTCTCACGCGAAAGCTTCCTGCGTTTTCCGCTACCGGCGTTTCCTGGCACGTTGGCCGGGGCGCAACTTCAATTACTGCCAGTTTACGCAAACCAGCCCGGGACCCACGCCGTGGCGCTGGCGACCAACAACAACTGGTCTGAAGCCGCGCTGACGTGGAACACCAAACCCGGCTCCGGGGAGGCGCTGGCAACGTGGGTGCCCCAGGCTGGGGTGTCGGTGCAGGTTCCGGTGGCCGATGCCATTGCGCAAAACACGCTGACGGACGGATTCCTGTCGTTTCGTCTTTACGCCACAAACTCCACAGTCGACGGCA
>JBQCEJ010000380.1:0-4918 GCA_051960355.1 Verrucomicrobiota bacterium
GACACCAACCTCTATGTCGGCGGAACATTCACTTCTGCAAACGGAGTCGCCGCCACCAACATTGCCAGATGGGATGGCGCGAACTGGTCGACATTGGAATCGGGATTGGGGAACGGCGTCTATGCGCTAGCGATGATAGGCAACAACCTCTATGCAGCGGGTGGATTCACCGCCGCCGGCAGCTTGCCCGCAAGCAAGATCGCAAAATGGGACGGCACCAACTGGTCTGCTTTGGGCTCCGGACTCTCTGCCAGCTTGGCGAGCGCACTGGCTGTCTCCGGAAACGATCTTTACGTCGGAGGAGACCTCTCTGCGGCAGGTGGGTCGCCTGTGCATTGCATCGCCAAGTGGGATGGCACCAATTGGTCAGCCTTGGGATCGGGATTGAGCGGATTTTCCATCCCTACAGTCAATGCGCTGGTAGTAGCCTCTGACGGCTTGTATGTGGGAGGGAATTTTGACGTTGCGGGCGATAAAGTATCTGCCTTTCTCGCCAAAGCAACCATCCCGCTACCCGTTTACCCTGGCAGATTCACCAATATGGTTTTTTCGCCGATCACTGGATTCAGTTGCACGTTCCTTGACGGCAGCGTTGGGCAGCCCTATCGAGTCCAGACCTCCACTTCCTTGTCGCCAGCCAACTGGACCGATTTCACCAACTTCAACTACGGTGGCCCGGTTCCTATTGCCGACTCTACCGCCGGTGCGGTTACCAACAAGTTTTTCCGCGCCGTCAGCCCGTAACAAACACCCCATCGGCGTGCGGCGACCCAAGCAACCCAACAAAAACATCATGAAAGCCAGCCACACAACAATCGGCGCAATCAGCCTGATCTTCCTGACATTGAAACTCCATGCCGCCCCGACGCATTACGTGGACGCCAACGGCACCAATCCCGTCCCGCCCTATACCGACTGGAGCACCGCCGCGACCAACATTCAGGATGCGATTGATGCCGCGACAGAAGGTGATTTGGTTCTGGTGACGAATGGTGTTTATCAAACTGGCGGGCGGGTGGTTTATGGTTCGATGACCAACCGAGTCACATTAACCAATGCCATAACATTATTGAGTGCGAATGGTCCGAATTTAACCGCGATTGTTGGCGGCACGCAGACGCGCTGTGTTTATGTGGGCAACAATTCGACACTGATTGGATTCACTCTCACGAATGGACATACGCGAACCACCATTGGAGACTCGACGAACGAACGAAGTGGTGGGGCTGTTTGGTGTGAGTCCACTTCCGCGACTTTGTCTAACTGTGTGTTGGTGGCTAATTTTGCCTGGGCGTCTGGCGGTGCTGCATATCAAGGAACATTGAATAATTGCCTCATCACCAGCAATCAGGCTTCTTTCGGCTATGGTGGTGGGGCTTATCTAGCAAATTTAAATAACTGTATTGTAGTAGGGAATAAATCGGTTCAATCCAATGGCGGCGGAGCGGCATACGGCACGGTGACGAGCTGCATCTTTAGCAACAACAGCGCATCCAATGGCGGCGGCGCTTACTCGAATGTTCTGAACAATTGCATCTTGCGAAATAACTTTGCCGGTTCTCTTGGCGGTGGGGCTTATGGCAGCACTTTGGTCAATTGTTCCGTAGTCAGCAATACCGCTTTCGGTTCCGGTGGCGGGATCTATTACCACGGGGCTCTGACCAATTGTATTCTCTACTATAACACTTCGATTAAATATCCCAATTTTTCCACCGACTTTGCAGCCGTCATGAATTCATGTGACACGTTTCCGCTTGCAGCTGGTGCCGGTAATATCACCAACGAGCCGGCGTTTGTGGACTTGCCTAACGGTGATATGCATCTGTCCTCCACTTCCCCCTGCATCAACGCCGGCAATAATGCTTGCGTTTCCAGCACGAATGATTTGGACGGCAACCCGCGCATCGTCGGCGGCACGGTGGACATGGGCGCTTACGAATATCAAACGCCCAGTTCCATTCTCTCCTACGCCTGGGCGCAGCAATACGGCCTGCCCACCGACGGCTCCGCCGAAAACGCAGACCCGGACGGCGACGGCGTGAACAATTATGCCGAATGGAAATCTGGCACCAACCCAACCAATTCCCTGTCCCTGCTCCAGCTTGCCGCGCCCGCGTTCACCAACAGTCCCGACGGCATCGTTGTCGCCTGGCAGAGCGTCGCCAGCGTGACCTATTATTTGCAGCGCAGTTCCGATCTTGCCGGGGCGTTTTCCTCCATCCAGAGCAACCTCGTCGGCCAGGCCGGCTCCACCAGCTACACTGACACCTCGGCCACGAATGGCGGCCCGTATTTCTACCGCGTCGGCGTGCATTGAATAGGAAAGGGGTCAGTCTTGGCTATTGGTAAATTCATGGTTTCAAACCGTTGGCCAACGTGTGCCGGCAGCCCATTTGCAAGCGTCCCGCAATCCAATTCAAGGTCATCACCGTTTCCTTTCTCAAGCGCGCCGCGATCTTCACCTTCAACGCATCCGTCTTGGCTCGCTGCTGCAAATCCTGCTCCGTCAACCCGTGCTTCGCCAGCTCTTTTAGCACCAAGCCTTGGGCCTTCTGCTCATTGGTTTCACGCCGGGCCTCACCGTGTCATCACTCCAAGGCCCGTCTTCGCTGAGAATCTGGCCCACGCTGTCGTAATTGGATTTCGTCATGCCCACCGCATCCACATATTCGTCATTCGATCATCACGTCGTAAGCCAGCGAAATCGAGGGACTCACCGGACAAACGATGTTCGTCAGGTTGCCCCTGCGTCGTGAAGGTGTTGGTCACCATGTTCCCACTCGGATAAACCAGCGCCTGTTTCCGCCCATCCAAATCGTACCGTAGCCTGACGCAAAGAGAGCTTGGACATGGAACTCTCCACTTCCCTGGAACGCAGCGACTGGGGGCATTAACCCATTTCCGCGCGTTGGCAATCGAAGATTATCATCGGCACTGGCGGTTCCGGTTTCGCAAACCGCACGTCCGCATTCACCATCGACCAAATGGCTTTATGGAGGCAGCCAACGACCCACAGCGTCCGCCCAATCGCGGCACGATTGTTTCCCTGCGTGGCAGCGTGGTGGACGCGCGGTTCGAAAATCGTTTGCCGCCGATCTATTCGTTGCTGCGTGCAGGTCGCGACGGACAGATCATCATTGAGGTCCTGGCGCAACTGGATGCGCATTCAGTGCGCGGCATTTCACTGACACCCACTCAGGGTCTGGCGCGAGGCATGACCATCGAAGACACGGGCGGGCCGCTCGAGGTGCCGGTTGGAAAGAACATTCTATCGCGGATGTTCGACGTGTTCGGCAATCCGATCGATCGCGGCGGGAACGTAACCGGCGTGGAATGGCGCAGTGCGCATGGCGTTCCCCCGGCGCTGGCCCGCCGTTCCGTGCGTTCGGAAGTTTTCCAGACCGGCATCAAAGCGATCGACGTGCTGGTGCCCTTGGAACGCGGCGGCAAGGCGGGGTTGTTTGGCGGCGCGGGCGTGGGCAAGACGGTGTTGCTCACGGAGATGATTCACAACATGGTTTCGCAACATGAGGGGGTCAGCTTGTTTTGCGGCATTGGCGAACGCTGCCGCGAAGGCGAGGAACTGTATCGCGCCATGAAGGAAGCGGGCGTGCTGGAGAACATGGTCATGATCTTCGGACAGATGAATGAACCGCCCGGCAGCCGTTTCCGCGTGGGCCATGCCGCGCTCACCATGGCGGAATATTTCCGGGATGATGAACATCGCGATGTGCTGCTGCTCATCGACAACATCTTTCGTTTCATTCAGGCCGGCTCGGAAGTTTCCGGGTTGATGGGTCAAATGCCGTCGCGCCTGGGTTATCAGCCGACGATGGGCACCGAGTTGTCACAACTGGAAGAGCGCATCGCCGACACAGACACGGGCGCGATCACCTCGATTCAGGCGGTGTATGTGCCGGCGGATGATTTCACCGATCCCGCGGCGGTGCATGCGTTCTCGCATCTTTCGGCGTCCATCGTGCTTTCCCGCAAACGAGCCAGCGAAGGGCTTTATCCGGCGATCGATCCTCTGCAATCCGGTTCCAAAATGGCCACGCCGGGAATTGTCGGTGAACGCCATTACGCGCTGGCCCAGGAAGTGCGCCGGACCCTGGCGCAGTACGCCGCGTTGAAGGACATCATCGCAATGCTGGGACTTGAGCAACTGTCTCCGGAAGATCGCCGCGTCGTCGCCCGCGCACGACGGCTCGAACGATTTCTCACGCAACCTTTTTTCACCACCGAACAATTCACCGGCCTGCCCGGCAAACTGGTCAGCCAGGAAGAGGCGCTGTCCGGTTGCGAACGCATCCTGCGCGATGAATTCCAAGATTACCCGGAGAGCGCGCTTTACATGATCGGGACCGTGGACGAAGCCAAAGCAAAAGCGAAATCCAACGCGGCCCAACCTGCCCTCGTTCCCAACCTTGCGCCCGGAATGGCTGCCGCATGAATCTCAAACTCCTTCTGCCCTTTCAAGTTTTCGCCGACAAAACCGGCGTGTGGCGGATCGTGGCGGAAAGCTCGAGCGGTTCGTTTGGGTTGTTGGAACATCGACTCGACTGCGTGGCGGCGCTGGTGCCGGGCATTCTGATTTATCAAAGCGAGAGCGAGAACGAAGTGTTCGTCGCCGTGGACGAAGGCGTGTTGGTCAAGACCGGCCCGGACGTGCTGGTCTCGGTGCGCAATGCGGTTTCGGGAACGGATCTGGGCCAGTTGCGCGACGTGGTCGAACGCGAGTTTCTCACCTACGACGAGCACGAACGCAGTCTTCGTTCGGTGCTCGCAAAAATGGAGAGCGATTTCATCCGCCGCATGGCGCGGTTTCATCATGACTGACGAACCCGACAAAAAATCCGCGAAGCGCAAGCCGTCGCTCAGTGACGCGGTGGGGACGAAGGCCACGCGCAAACTCCGC
>JBQCEJ010000381.1:0-9179 GCA_051960355.1 Verrucomicrobiota bacterium
TGTTGGCCAGCGGCACCCAGAAATGGCGCAGGCCCGGGTAGCTCGCCGTATCGATATCGGCCTGCCGATTGCAACTGCCCAGGCTCATCGCCATGTTGGACTGGCCGCTGCATAACCAGACATCGCCGACCACCACGTTGGCCAGCGTGACGGTGTTTCCACCGGCTTCCGCAATGATGAAGTTGCTGCCGTTGGTTTTGGCACTCATCGCCGCCAGCGTGAGTTGCCAGCGCCCTTGCGCATCAGAGGTGGTGCTGTTGGTCTGGTTGTTGTAGCTCACGGTGATGATTTTATTTGGCGCCGCCGTGCCGCACACCGGAAACGGCTTGTCTCGCTGAATCACCATGTTATTGCCGTACAGAGGCGCAATCGCGACTGTGCCCTTTGCGCACGGCAGCACGCCCCAAAAGCCGATCAGGAGCCAGGCCGCTCCCAGCCACTGAACTGGATGTGCTCGTTCTGAAATCATTCCTCAAAGCGAATCAACATAGGCACTACCACCAGAAAATTGGAGTTCCTCCCCCCGAAGCGGTGCGTGGAATCATGTATTCGAATTTCCGCCATTCGACATGGCCATCCAGCATGCCGCAATTTCCACCGCTCGGCAGCTTGCCTTGGAGATGGGCCGTCCGGTGCGGTTTGGACCAACCGCCACTGACATTGATGTAAATGTTCGCCGAGCGATTCACGGTGTTGATCTGCCCCGGCCAGGAGATTGTGGCGCACGCGAGCAGGACGCGCTCCGACGGAGACGGCGGTGCATGAATGGTGGCTCCGGCTACGATGGCTCTTGGAATTGTGCTCGGGTTCGTGTTCGTCGGCGTGACACTGGCGGTACCCGGAAATGTCATGGCATAGCCAATCACGCGAAAGTAGTTGGGAATGAAATTCCAGAGCACATCGTCATCCTGATCCGGGAATGCGGGATCATACATCAGGTGCCGTGTCACGCCACTGCGCTCCATGTTATCCG
This sequence comes from Verrucomicrobiota bacterium, assembly GCA_051960355.1. GTDB lineage: Bacteria > Verrucomicrobiota > Verrucomicrobiia > Limisphaerales > DASXHY01 > DASXHY01. The sequence continues at coordinate 974 of JBQCEJ010000381.1, forward strand.
CCATCGCCCAGGGCAAATCCCAAGCCCAGTTGCCACCATTCATCTGCGGAAATTTGTCTTGGCAGTCGCCTGCGTAAATCATCGCCGCGATGCCGATTTGTTTCACATTGCTCAGGCACTGAATCGTCCGCGCGCGTTCCTTGGCTTTCGCCAGGGCGGGCAGCAGCATGGCTGCGAGAATGGCAATAATCGCGATCACCACGAGTAATTCAATGAGCGTAAAGGCTGGGCGGAGTTTAGAGACGGCAGCTCTCGGGTTCATAATTAGTCCTGTCCAAAATGACTGGTTCCGTTGACGCAGGTTCGAGAACGGAGTGTGGCGAGTAGCAGAAGCCGGCCCCCTCTCCGGCTTCTGCACTCGATCCGCCGCCCAATCCCATGCGCACCCCACCCCCCAAATTACTGGTTGCTCTGGTCACGTTCATTCTCAAGGAAAGGCAGCCGGGTGCTCTCGCCCCGGCTGCCTCGTTTTTCGACGGCTTTATCCGCGCCCGCTCGGATCAGCGCCTTCGAATCACGGATTGGCCGCTTCGACCCGATAAAAGCGCTTGGGCTGTCCTGACGCCGCCGAATCCGTGATGGTTGCCGCTGCACCCGTCGAAACGGCGCCCCAACCATCTGGCGCTGGATAGTTTGGCGCGTAGATCACCGGTTGCCAGGTCGGATCCGTCAGAGCGTTCTTGTAAACGAGACGGTATTTGTAGCCGGAAACCGTTGCGAAGGTGAACGAGGGAACGCCTCCGCTCATCGACAGGGAACTGCCGGAGAGCACCGGAGCCGGCGGCGGCGGCAATGCCACCGTGATGGTGCCAGTGCCGGTGATGTGTGAGTTTTCAAATTGCGCGCCCGACCCGATCGCGCCCTAAACGCCATAGGCCATCGTGCTGCTGCCAATCTTGAGGCTCGGAATGCTTCGGGTTCCCGAGTAAACGAGATTCACCGAGGCGGCTGAATCAATTTCCAGTGGTGTGGCGGCCAGCGCGTTGCTCGCCGTGAATGCCAGCACGCCGGCCATGACCTTCGTCGTGCCCGTGTAGGTGCTGGCGCGGAGCAATTTCAATGTGCCCAAGCCCAGCTTGGTCAGACCGCCATCGAGCGTGGCGCCCAATGCCGTATCGTGCTCTAGTGCTTGATCAATCCCGCAGTTAAAGCCGGCAGAATCAACCTTCGCGCCACCGCTTCCAATGTAGGCGTGAGTCAGATTGCCCATCAGGTGCGTCGAACCTTCCGCAACCACCTGCGGATCGGTCGAGTCGTCCTGACTGGCTTGAAGCACGCCGCCATTGAACTTGAATACTGCCGAACCGTTGGGGGCGACCAAAACTCCCCCGGACGAGTTGACGTTATAAATGTTCGGGGTGATGAGCGTGCCGCCGTTGAGATCGTACTCGGCGGTGATAGGGCTGCTGTCCCAGTTTCCAAGGATCACTCCAGGACCACCCGGTCCGTTCCATGCGGAACTGGCGGGAATGGTTTTGACAGTGCCGCCATTCTGAATGACAGCGCCGGAGCCACCGCCACCGTAACCGAGTGCGATGTTCAGGTAACCTGAAGCAGCGCCTGACAGATCCAAGGTCGCGCTATCATTGATAGTGACCGTTCCACCGTTGCCGGAACCCACAGTACCGACGACGAACACTCCGGCGCCGGTATGAGTCCAAGAACCCGTGCCCTTCAGTTCGAGATAACCCGGGCCAGTTCCCCAATCATCACCAATCTTCTGATCGGCATCTTGAGTTACCATTGAGCCGCTGACCGTCAATTTACCGCCGCCATGGACGCCCACGCTCTTGGTGAAACCGACGTTAGCGGAACCGGCGATTTCCAGATCGGAACCGGCGTCTGAAACGGTGAACACCGGGTTCACCGTGGCCGTTGAGGCCACTGTCACCGTGCCGGAAAGCGTGAGCTTGCCAGCGCCGCTCTTGTTGATCCCGACGGGAGCATCCACAGCCGCACTGATCGTATGCGAACCCGCATCGGTGATGAGCGGAGCCAGTGCCGTGGTGGTTCCGTTGTCAAGGGTCAGTGTGTTGCCCAGAGATGACGCGATCGTTGTATTTGGCACCAGGTTGTTGAATTCAACGCCATTGACCGTGACGGCCGTGTCGAGTTGAACGGTAGCTCCCGCAGTGTTGGTGTCGGAAAAGACCGCGGTGTTTCCGATTCCAGGCACAGCAGGGTTCCAGTTCCCGCCGTCGCTCCAGTTTCCGTTGTTCGGGCCTTTCCAGGCATACTTCGGGGGAAGCGGCGCGCCGAACTTCGTCATGAGAATCGCCTCGACCTGCTGACGCTCAGCGGTGCTCAAGGCGGTCTTATAGAGGAACACGTCGCCGATGTTGCCGTTGAAGCAAGTCCAGGTGTCGGGATTGTTGCGACCCACATTGATGTAATGCTGGTACGCCTCCGCACCGGGCGTCAGATTGGTCAGGCTCGAACTGGAGCCGGACAAAACCAATGCGGTGTTCGCCCAAACTTTGTAGCTGCCGTCGGGTTGCACCACCATGGTCAGCACTGTGGGTTGGCCACTGGGGATTACATCGGAGCTGTAAACCAGGTTCCCTTTGACCCGGGCAACCACTGTGCCGTCGTAATTTCGAATGCCCAAGACCAGTTGATCATAGAACACGTCCACAATCGAGTTCCAGCCATCTGCAGTACTGTAAAGGGTGTTGGGCGCGGCCACCGCGATGATCGTCGCTCCAGAGCACGGAATAGGCGCGAGATATTCGCCACCTCCGCCCGATCCGCCGGGATAACGGTAACCATCGAACGTGCCGCTGTTATTGCTTTCCCAGATGTTGGTGCCGACCAATGTGCTGGTCGGCGAGCCGATGGTGACCAGTGTTTTATTTGTCGGAACGTAGGCCGGCCAGTTGGTAATTGTCACGCTGTCGCCGGGCAGGACGCTCGAAACAGCACCAAAGACCAACTGATCTACCTTCGGGATGTTCATGCTCAACGGCCGGAAAGTCGCCGAAATGCTGTGCGGCGCCGTCACAAAGTTGAACGTGTAGCTGTAGATTTCCCCTTGTGAAACACCATCCACAATCACGCTCGAAACCGCGTAGCCCGAATTGGGAATGATCGAGAAAGTCTGGTTGTTCCCGGCCACAACGTAAACTGTTCCCGACGGACTGATTGTGCCGTTCGCACCGGCTGAAGCAGTGATCGGTTGTGGCGGCAATGCCACAAAGCTCGCCCCGATGGTGTGATTTGTGGAAACATTGGAAAATGTGTAGCTCGTGACCGCTCCGACCGATACGCCATCCACGAGAACGTCGCTGACCACGTAACCCGCACTTCCGGTCATGACATAGGTCTGATCATAACCTTGCAGGAGTGTAGTCGTTCCACTGGGACTGATCGCACCGTTCGCACCGGCCGACGCCGTAATCGTATAACTCAGCGTGGCATTGGTGATGAACTTGTTCATCAAACTGGCTTCCAGAGCCTGCCGCTGGGTGTCATCCAGCGCCGTCTTGTAGATGTAAACGTCACCGATGTTGCCGTTGAAAGTGCTCCAGCCGTCGTTTTTATTGCGTCCCAAACTGATGCCATTGGCAAATGGTCCGGGAACAAACGGCACCAATGAGGTCATGTCACTAGCGCCCGTGTTGGTCATCACCTGAACGCCGTTGGCCCACACTTTGTATTCGCCGGTCGGTTGAACCACCAGGCTCAACACCGTGGTTTGGTTCTCAGGAATTGCCGCCGGGCTGAAAGCGAGTTCGCCATTGCGATAAACGTTGATTAGACCGGTGTCATTCCGAATGCCCAGAACCAAACGATTGTGGAACACATCCACAATCGAATCCCAGTTGTTGCTGGGCATGCGTTTCGGCCGGGCGACCACAACCACGGAAGCGCCGTTCACCGGGATCGCATCGTTATAGGTGCCCAAGAGGAATCCCGGGCCATCCGCAACGTTCTGCTCCCATTGCACGCCGCCCAAGGATTTCACCTCGGGACTTCCAATCAATCCCAAAGCCCCGCCCGCCGGGAAAGCCGTGGGCCAGGGAGCGCCAGCAGTGAACGCCGAACTGCGCGCAAGCAAAAGGAGGTTAGGATCGTAGTCCGGATCGGTGTTGAGGATGATATCATTCGCTGTTGTGGGATTGGAAGCGACCACCACGTTGGTGCTGCCCAAAAATCCAGGCGTATTTGCGCCCACGGTGTAAGTGCCAGGCGGAACTGTGAAAGTGTAATAGCCACCACCAGAAGTCGTGGTCACCGGCGCGGAATAACCGGTTGAATTAGCCACCACATTGGCGCCATCCACACCCACGCCATTGGTAATAACGCGGCCTTGCAGCGTCAGAGGAACCGCTTCCTCCAGACTACAATCATCGGCGTAAAACAGAACGCCGGTGTTGAGCGAATGTGTCGCCCAGTAGCTCATGAAATAATCACCGGGTGCGGGTTGGAGCCAACCGCTCTCCAGCAGCTTCCAGTTTTCAGTGTTGATGGTCTTGGTGCCGACATCGTTGCGAGTTTGCGAAGGCTCGAAACGGTATCGCAGCGTGATGGCCTGCGCATTCGTTGAGGCACCGGGAACTTTCACATAAGCGCTCAGCTTGTAGAAATTCCCATCGGAAATTGGGAGTGAAACCCCTGAACTCCAACCGCCGGCAGAGTCACCTTGCTCGGCGCCAGAGATACCCGTCGCGTTGTAATTCGAGATGTAGTTGTTGCCGCCATGAGCCACCGCCGCGTTGGTGACCACCACTGAGGGGCTGCCGAAAACAGTGTTCGGATTGGCCCAACCTGTCTGACCGTCTTCAAATCCGGGATTGGTCAGCAGGTTGACGGCGAACGATGCACTCAATCCGGCGCAGAGCCAGAGGAGCGCAAATGCGCCGAAAACTTTCGTCCGGCCCGCGTAACGCGGGGAGGAAACTCCGGCTGCAGTTTTGGTGTCTGTCAGGTGCGACGGCCCCGTAGGTCGCCACGTATCGGTTTTGGTTTTCATACGTTGGGTTTGGGTGCTTTGCAGTTAACGGTTGGGGTTGGTTTTGATGTGAACTTGTTTGATGAACGCCTGCCCGTCAGCCAGGCGAAATGGGTAGACAAAGGCAGACTGGAACAGTTGCTTCATGGTCTAATTCTTATCCAGCATGTCGGCCGCTTTCGCGTTGTAACTCCAGCCATTGGCTCCGCGATAGTGGCCATCGTTGTTCCAACGACGCGCCCAGTATTCATTCGCAGGATTGACGATGTCGCGCCGATAGGCTTTTTCCGCGTGTCCATCGCAGAACATCAAGATAGTGCGCCGATCATGGCGACTAGAGGGCCACTGCCCCTCGTTGGTGGGATCAATTGTTCCGTCGTGATCGCCGTCAACCCGACTGTCGCCTAACATGATCATGTCCGACGGTCTCTGCACTTGTGAGTCCTTGACCTCGTTGACGGGAGAATCCACATCGCCACCAAGACCAAACTTACTGTTCGAGTCATAAGATCCCCAGTCGTTGTAACCATAGGAGAATCGTGAGTTACGCCGGACCATGTAGCGATCTGCGGGATAGCCAAGACTGTTGTTGAGATTCGTATCCCAACTGCTGTTGATGTTGGCCGTCGGACACCAAAAAGACTTCCGATTTTCTCCCATCAGGGTGAACAGGCGCTCAGGCCAGACGTAATGCGCATTGCCACCGATGAAAAGACAGCCGGGGTAACGATTGAACTCGCTCGTGTACATCACCGTCGCAATCCCGATCTGCCGGAGATTGTTCATGCAGGACGTTTCCTTCGCCTTGGACTTGGCCTTGGCAAGAGCGGGCAAAAGCATGGCTGCCAAAATCGCAATGATCGCGATCACTACCAACAACTCGATAAGTGTGAAGGCTCGGACCGACCGGCGACCCGCCGCAGGAGCGTTGCTATGATTTGGAGAATTCAGGCTTTGCATGGCAAAGGTTAGGTGACCGAATCCGATATTAGCAGAGCGCGTCGGAGCAGCTACCGCGCTCTTGACTAAAACCGGTGTAAAATTAACATGCGCAAATCGTTGAACTTTGTTCGGTAAAAAAGCTCACAAAAAAAGCGCTGCATTCCATTTGAGTTTGTCCTCCATGCAGGCTTAGGACGCAGAAGCAATGGTTGACCCTGGTCCATTCATCCGCGCCACCGAAGCCGATTTTTGCCATGCTGCCCATCAAAAATAAAAGCGTCCATTTCGAAGATGTCCCGGCGGAGATCGGCGCCTCGTTTACAGTCCGGCAGTTCGATTTGCCCAACTTCCCGTTCAACTGGCACTATCATCCGGAGGTGGAACTGGCTTTGATCGTGAGAGGCCGGGGCATGCGTTTCATCGGCGACTCGGCCGAAAAATTCACCGATGGCGATCTGTGCCTGGTGGGCGCCAACACACCGCATTGCTGGGCTTCGGAAAAAGATAGCGAGTCCGGCGTGCAATCCATCGTGGTTCATTTCCGCCCGGAAACCTGGAGTGAAAACTTCTGGAAGCTTCCTGAACTTCGCGGAGCCACGCAACTGCTCGCGGAAGCCCGACGGGGCCTGCTGATCGACGGCCCAACCCGGCGAGACGTGGAAAAACTGATGATCATCCTCCAGCAGGAACAAGCCGGCTCACTGCAGCGCCTCAGCACCTTGCTGGAAATTCTGCATAGCCTCGCGCAAAGCCAGGACATCAGACCCTTGGCGGCCAGCACCTACGAAGCGCCTGCCAGTGCCGAAGTGAATGGCAAGCTCGGCAAGATTCTCAACTACATCCACGACCATCTCGGCCCCGACCTGACGCAAAGCGAGGTGGCCAAAGCGGTGCGCCTCTCGCCCGCAGCCTTCAGTCAGTTCATCCGTCGCAGTTTGGGCACGAGCTACGTTCATTATGTGAACGAAATCAAAATCCGGAACGCCGCCCGCGCGCTGCTCGACACGGATCAGCCGATCACGGAGATCGCCTACCAGGCTGGATTCAACAACCTTTCCCACTTCAACGCCCAGTTCCGCCGATTCCGACAACTCTCGCCACGGGCTTTCCGGCAGCAGGCGCAGGCGGCCGAGCGCGCGGGCATTCCAATGGAAGCCACGACTCTGGAGGCGCCGTCCGCCGTCGCGAACTTCAAGCGAGATGTCACCGTGCATGCCAAAGGAACAGCCTTTGAAGGAGTGCGCGTCGGAACCGAAGATCCACGTCCGTGGTTGAAGCATTACTCGGTGTGCCCTGCCCTGGCGACGCATCAGATCGTTCATACGGGCATCGCCCAGACGCTCCCGCCATATCAGATCGTACGCACCAATCAAACGACCAGTTATTTTCTCGCGTGCTTCGGCGGACGCGGCCAGGTACTGGTGGATGGCAAATGGCGGACAATTCGCCCCGGCATGGCGTGCCTGCTGCCAGCTCATGCGCCCACGGCGTTTGAAGCTCTTCCCGGTGAACCGTGGAGGTTTGTCTACGTCTGTTACGGGGATCAGTCGCCGCAATCTTCAAAGTTCAATGCGAGTTCGCCCGTGATGGCTGAGTTCAACGTGGAAGTGCTGCACCTGGCCATCCAAGGTCTGACTGCGGAATGTCGGCGCCGCACCGGCTCCTCCCAGGAAGAGCATTGGCTCGAATTGATGCAGGGCTATGTTCAAGCTTTCATGCAGCCGAACCCGAAGACGAGCCCGCTTCCGACTTTGTGGCAGCGCGTCGCAAGTCGACTTCAGGAAGCCTGGACGGAAGACGCCTTGGCGGTCGAAGCGAAGTGCAGCGGCGAAACACTGCGCCGCCTTTGCATTCAGGAACTGGGGCGAAGTCCACTGCAACATTTGATCTCTCTGCGCATGCGGAAGGCCACTGAACTGTTGGCCGGAACCACACTCCCACTCAATAAAATCGCGGTCACCGTCGGCTATGCCGACCCTGCCACTTTCTCCAAAATCTTCCAGCTCAATATCGGCTGCCGCCCCACGGAATATCGCAAGCGCGCCGCCAACCTGGACTAGGAAAGCTCCAACAGATTCAGCGGTTCTGAAAGATCACACCAGCCCGATGCCCCGCTCGGCATTCAGTATCGGTGACAACAATTCTTCTGAGGTCCGCAAATTCCGGCTGAGCCAGGAGTCCTCTTCCGCTGAGAGGGCGTAAGAACTGCGGGACGCCCTGAACTGCGAGGTTGTCTGGTTTGTGGCTGAGCGGTAAGCGCGCGCGAAGGCGCTTTGATCATAATATCCACTGTCAAGCGCGATCTCCGCCTCC
>JBQCEJ010000382.1:0-9184 GCA_051960355.1 Verrucomicrobiota bacterium
GCTGTCGTCCCGCATCGTCCAGCGTTCCAGTGATCCTGCCGTGAATCAATCCGTGCAGATGACCTTGGACCGCGTGAGCCGAGTCGTTCCGTTGCCGGACGACTCCAAAGACAACCAACGCACGGTCACCATCAACTTCAGTGTCAAAGCAAAACTACTAGGATGAAATTTACCAAAACCATTTTCGCCGCCGCAGCTTTCGTAGCCTTTAGCGCTTCCGCTGCCGATCAAATCACCATTGAGGCCACTGCCGGAAAGTTAGGCAATGTTCCGCCCATTTGGGTTTCCATGAGCGGTTTCACCGGTGAAGCCGCCGAAGTTCTGCAATTTGACCTTTACGTTCAGGGCTTTGGCTTCACCAACGCCGAAGGGGCGCAATACCTCATCAGTGGCAGCAACAACGGCAATGTCCAAGGCCGCGTGACTGACAAATTCCAAAAGAGTACGCTGCTTTCCAAAGCTTATTCAGGCGCCTCCATGCGGCGTCAGGCGCACGCATTTTCCGACGATTTTGTCCAAGCGCTCGGGCGCAAGGGAATCGCGACCACCAAAATCGCTTACAAAGCCGGCGCGGGCAGCAAGAGCGAAATCTTTATCGCTGATTTCGACGGCTTCGCGCAACAGGCCGCCACGCACGACAATACCATCGTCGCCGCGCCTTGCTGGGTGCCGGGAAAATTCGGCGTGTGCTACGTCTCGTATCAGCTCGGTAATCCTGGAATTTTCCATCAAAATCTGGCCACCGGCGCGCGCAGCAAAGTGGCTTACTATGGCGGATCCAGCATCAGCCCGGCGGTCTCGCCCGATGGCCGTCATGTCGCGATGATTCTCAGCAAAGGCGGCAGCCCGGATGTTTATGTTTCGGACTTGGACGGCAGCAATTTGAAACGCCTCACGACCACCCGCGTTGATGAATCCTCTCCCTGCTGGACGGCCGACGGTCAATGGGTTTGTTTTGCCACCAAAATCAATGAGCGGCGCGCCATTTGCAAAATTCCGGTGGGCGGCGGAAAAATTCAGACGATTCCTACACCCGGATTTTTGAATCCCAGCGAGCCGGAATGGTCGCCCGACGGCAAGCTGCTCGCGTTCACTTCGCAGATGGGCAGCTTTCGAATTTGCGTGGTTCCGGCACAAGGCGGACCGGTCACTGAGTTGGTCGAAGGGGAAGATCCGTCCTGGGCGCCGAATTCCCGAACGCTCATTTTCACCCGGCGCCAAAGCGGCGGCCGACGCGGCCTGTCTCTGCTTGACGTGCCTACTAAACAAGTCAAGGATGTCACCCGGATTTCGGGCAATAGCTCTCAACCCAGTTGGGCCAGGTAGCCCGTTTTACGAAAAAACAGAATGAAATCGACCCAATTTAAAAACTTGTTGGCGCTGAGTTTGGTGCTGACATTTGCCGCTGTTGGTTGCAAAAAGAATCCGTACGGAGTGACCAATATTCCCAATGCGCCGATTGCCAACGTGAATGATGGCAGCACGGCTCCTCCGATCAGTCCCGAGTTCCCTGCGACGACTTGGACCAATTTCGGTTCCACCGATCCCAATTTTGCTGGCATTCCCATGGGACCGGGGCATCAGGGTTGGGCCAAAGATTCGACGACCTTTGCTTCGGACACTGTTTACTTCAGCTACGACAGTTCGGTCGTCCCGACCAGCGAGAAGTCCAAAGTGGCTAACGTGGCCGAGTACCTAAAAAGCAACCCGGCCAGTGCTGTTGAGGTTGAGGGCCACTGCGATGAACGCGGCACCGAAGAATACAATCGTTCGCTAGGCGAACGCCGCGCCTTGGCCATTCGCGAAGAGCTGGCCCGCCTCGGAATTGATCCGAATCGTTTGGACACGGTCAGTTTCGGCGAAGACCGTCCGGCGAATCCGGGCCACGACGAATCCGCCTGGCGTCAGAATCGCCGCGGCGAATTCATTCTGCTTTTACCGCCTCAATAATTCGGTTCTCAATCCTTTTCAGAAAATCCCATGAAGCTGACCAAAATTTCAAAACTGCTGGTGATCGCACTCGCCCTGAGTTTTGCCGCGGTGGGTTGCAAAACCAAGAAGCCAAACGTGACGCAATTGCCGGGTGGCGGAAACAGCGGCGGTCTGGCCGGGCGCGGGATTGACAATGCTCCGGGCATGTCCCTGCCGGACGGTGCGGGAGCGGTCGGTCAAAGTCTCCCGGGTGGCGGCGAGGCGGCGGACTTCGATCCCGACCAGATGAATCAAGATCGTGCGGCGCTGGCGGCTGAGACGGTTTATTTTGCTTACGACAGTTCCTCCATTGCACCCAGCGAACAGTCCAAGCTGGATGCGGTCGCTTCGGCCTTGAAGTCCGACCTATCGGCAAAGCTGTTGATTGAGGGTAATTGCGATGAACGCGGCACCGAAGAATACAACCGTTCCCTCGGTGAGCGCCGCGCATTGGCAGCGCGCGAAGCGCTGGCAGCATTGGGCGTGGAACCGGCCCGCGTGGCCACTCGCAGCTATGGCGAAGATCGTCCCGCGCAAGACAGCCATAACGAAGCGGCTTGGAGTAAAAATCGCCGGGACGAATTTGTCCTGCTCCACGCACGTTAAGTTTTAATCGTGCCGACCGCATTCGATCGGCAGATGGCGAGATGGCCCGATCGCCGCGTTCTATCGAATAGTTGATTAGGGCCACCGCAACCCCAAGTCGAACCCGTCGCGTGTTTCTCCGGCAATTGAAAGAGCGGTTCCAGATCTGGATGGAACACTTTCTCCTTCCGGACCATTCCCGAGATCCAGAACTTAGCCGACGCGCGCGGTTGATTATCGGGTTTGGTGTTTTGGGCTTTGTGTTCGGCATGATTTTCGCCGGGTTCTACGTGGTGATCGGGCATTATTGGGGAACGGCGATCATCCTGGTTTGCAGTTTTGGCTTTCTCAGCGCTCCCTTTCTCCTTAAATCCACCGGCTCACTGCGGTTTGCGGGCAATCTCCTGTCCGGCATCATGACTGCGGGCTTTTCCGCGCTCTGCACGGTGGAAGGTGGTGTGGAAGGTCACGCCATTGCGTGGTTGGTCAGCGTGCCGCTCTGCGCGTTGTTGCTCGTCGGCAAAAGAGGTGCTCAGCAATGGACCTTCGTGTGTTTTCTCGCAGGCGGTGCCATCATCACGGCCAATCTGAGCGGCATTTCCTTTCCGGTCACTTACGATCGCGTCTGGCATCCGCTCGTCACGGCAACGGGCTATCTCGGGTTGATCGGGTTTATGTTCCTGCTGGGACTGATTTTCGAGAGTGGACGGGAACGCGCCTTCACGAAAATGAAGGAGGCGTTGGCGAAACTGGAAGCCTCCAATGAACAATTGGTTCATTTGAACGAGGAAAAAACGGAATTTCTGGGGATAGCCGCCCATGATCTGAAGAATCCGCTTACGGCGGTGATCGGCAGCGCGGAGTTGATCACGATCCTCAAGGAACCTGAGCAGATCACCAAAATGGCTAGGAACATCTCGGCCGCCGGAATCCGGATGCGCAACCTGATTACCGATCTGCTCGATGCCAATGCGATCGAGCAAGGCCGGTTCACTTCGAAAATCGAACGTTGCGATGTCGCGGCGCTCGTGCGGGAGAGTGTGGAGCACAATCAACTGAATGCTTCGCGTAAAGAAATCGCGTTGCGGGTTCAAGCGGCCGATTCCTGCTGGGCGAGGGTGGACGCCCAAGCGACAGTGCAAATTCTCGACAACTTGATTTCCAACGCCGTGAAGTATTCACCGCACCAGACCGAGGTCACAATTCGGGCCGGATCGGATCGCTCCCGGGTCTTTGTTTCCATCACCGATCAGGGGCCGGGATTAAGTCCGGAAGATCAGAAAAAGCTGTTTCAGAAATTCAGCCGTCTGAGTGCCAAGCCAACCGGCGGGGAATCTTCCACGGGCTTGGGACTCTCAATCGTCAAACGCCTGGCGCAAGCGATGTCCGGCACGGTGGAGTGCGAAAGTATCGCGGGTGCGGGCGCGACGTTCAGCGTCCGCTTGCCGGCGTGGGAAGAATAGTCAGTGGGCGAAGCGACCGTCGCGATACTGCTTTTCTGAGGGAAACACCCCAGCGGATCTGCGGGTAATTGCTCGAAAATTCCATCGAATATTTGTTGCAATTATCGCAAAAAGAGCGATTCTCTTGTCGTCTGTAAGATAGCTTGTCTCTTCAAGGCATGGTAAATCCTCAGGTGAACTCAGTTCAGTGATGATTTTAAACCCGAAGTTCGGGAACAGTCTGTGAAAAGTCCGGTTTGTCACACAGTAAACATCGCATGAGTAGTAAATTGTTTGTTGGAAACCTTTCCTTCAACACCACCGAAAACGACCTCCAGGACGCCTTTGCCGCGTTTGGAACGGTCACAGAGACCAACCTGATGATGGATCGCATGACCAATCGCCCCCGTGGCTTTGGTTTCGTGACCATGAGTTCCGCTGACGAAGCCCAGAAGGCGATCGACGGCTTGAACGGCAAAGAACTGGACGGACGCGCCTTGACGGTCAACGTTGCCAAGCCCCGTGAAGAACGGCCCGGCGGCGGTGGCGGCGGCGGTCGTCGTGAATACGGCGGCGGCGGTGGCGGTCGTAATCGCTACTAATCCATTAAGAATTTCACGGCGGGGTTCGGCTTCACCGAGCCCCGCTTTTTTGTAGAACCGTCCTGCTTGCCGGTCGGCAGGACGTTAGATCGCGCGAGACAGGCTACCGAGAACCATGATCAAAGAAGAACATATAGAAGTTGAAGGACGCGTAATGACGGTGCTGCCGGGCACCATGTTTCGGGTCGAACTGGACAATAAGCACCTCGTGCTCGCCACAATCTGCGGCAAGATGCGCAAGCGTTGGGTCCGGCTGACGGTCGGTGATCGCGTTAAGATGGAAATGTCACCTTACGACCTCAACAAAGCCCGCATCACCTGGCGCTTGAAGTAAGCTCGCGGCGCCACGTAGCAGCAATACTTTCCCATTTAACGTCGCCAACCGGCGACGTTAAACCATTCGTTCCACAGGTCGAGAGCACTCGACTGCCGCCTTTACCCGGAGCCAACTGGTTCCTGCGGCTCCCTCTAGTTTCTCCCAAAACCTCAACTCGTCAGCAAATACCGAAGCGCTCTCAAGAGTGAATTAGTACGGCTAAACGGTTGCCGCACTTTTCGCCGCGGCCAAATCACTACGCCGTTGAGCCATGCTCTTGAAGAATTCGTAGCCTTCGCGCAAGCGTCGAACGCAGACATCCTTGTCTTCCAGCATGGTTTTGATAATGCGCAAAACCGGTTTGGGCCGCAGGTAATACCGGTGATAGAAGCGCTCGACGCTCTCGTAAATCTCGTCCTTGCTCAGACCCGGATACTCCAGCGCGCTTTGCTGGAATCCATCGCCTTCGACCAGATCCGTCTTGTCCTTTTTGGTGAACCAGCCATTGAGTTTGGCTTGATCGTAAAGCTCTGTGCCGGGATAAGGTGCCGCGAGGGAAACCTGCATTGAGAAAACATCCAGCTCCTGGGCAAAACGGATGGTCTGTTCGATGGTTTCCTTGGTCTCAACGGGCAGGCCGAGGATGAACGTGCCGTGGATGATCACGCCGGCTTGATGACAATCCTTGGTAAAACGACGCATTTCCGCAGTGGTCACACCTTTTTTAATGCGCGTGAGCGTTTCGTCATTGCCGCTTTCATAACCGACCAGGAACAGGCGCAGGCCATTGTCCTTAAAGGATTTTATCGTGTCGTAATCGAGATTCGCCCTACTGTTGCACGACCAGTCAACTCCCAGCGGGCCAAGTTTTTTGGCGATCTCACGAGCGCGTGGCAAATTGGCGGTAAAGGTGTCGTCATCGAAGAAAAATTCGCGCACCTGCGGAAAGATTTTCTTCATGTAGGCCATTTCGTCGGCCACATTTTGCGCGCTGCGAACGCGGTACTTGTGGCCGCCGATGGTTTGGGGCCAGAGGCAGAAGCTGCATTGAGCGGGGCAACCCCGGCCCGTGTACATGCTCACGTAGGGATGCTGCAGATATCCAATGAAGTATTTTTCGATCTGGAGATCGCGTTTGTAGACATCCGCAACCCAGGGCAGCGAGTCCATATTCTGGATCATCTCGCGCTCCGGGTTGTGTTTGATTTTGCCATCGACATCGCGATAGCTTAGTCCCACAACGTCCTTCAGCGGACGACCCTCAGCGACCTCTTTGCAGGTGAAATCAAACTCCTTGCGCCCGACCCAATCAATCGCGTTCGAAGCTTTGAGGGTTTCGGTCGGCAAAACCATTGTGTGAGCACCGACGAAGCCGACGGTCGTTCCGGCTTTCTGTGACTTGATGGCTTCGGCGACCTTGCAATCATTTTTGAGCGAGGGCGTGCTCGTATTGATGATGACGTGATCGTAATCCTTGGCGATGGCGAGCGTTTCCGCCATGCCAATATTATGCGGCGGGCAGTCCAGCAGTCGCGAATTGGGAACCAGTGCCGCTGGCTGGGCCAGCCACGTGGGATACCAATAGCTCGTCACTTCTCGCCGCGCCTGGTAACGGGCGCCAGCGCCACCGTCAAAGCCGTCAAAGCTGGGTGGAGAAAGGAACAGGGTTTTGCTCATGGAATTGAACGCTGTCGAATTGGAACCGAGCTGGGACGGTTACTCCGCTTTTTTCGCGTTGGCGATTTTGGCCAGCAACTCCTCGCGTTGCGTGGTGTCGCCGGTTCCGCAACCACCGCCTGCGGTCTCGCCAGACTCGTTGTGCTGGTGCGGTTCTTCGCGACGTTGAAAAACCGACTGCGCTCCGTTCATGGCAGCGCGTGGGCTGTTGATCGCCGCTTTGGCTTCGGCCAGGTGACCTTTGCCAATGCTGACGCCGTTGAAGGCGCGACGGTTCAGTTCGGCTGACGCGGCAAAGGGCTTGGGTTTGGAACCAAAGTTGTATTTGAAGTTCTTCCAGTTGTCCCCGGACTGATAGTTGGTTCCCAATGCGCCGCTGGGATCGTAACCGCAATGAACCATGCAATTTTCGCAGCGCGGGTCTCGGGCGACACCGTCCACGACGCCGTAGTTATCCCAGTTCACCTTGGAGAGCATTTCCTGATAGCCGTCGTAATGGCCATCGGTCATCAGATAACAAGGCGCTTTCCACCCTTTGATGTTGTAGGTCGGGATGGCCCAGGCGGTGCAGGTCAACTCGCGTTTGCCCGCGAGGAATTCCTGGTAAACGGGCGTGCCAAAAATTGTAAATTTCTTGCCCCATTCTTCGATGCGCGCAAACTTTTGCCGCGTCATCTTGCGGGTCAGGAAAAAGTCTTCCGGCTGCTTGCCGAGCCGTTTAACCATGTCCTTCTTCGCGGCGTCGTATTCGTAGCCCGGCGAAATCGTGTGCCCATCCACGTTCAGCGAGGAAAGGAAACCGAACATGTCTTCCAGTTCTTGAACGTCGGTTTCTTTGTAAACGGTCGTGTTGGTCGCGGTTTGGTAGCCCAAGATCTTCGCCATCTTGATGGCGAGAACGCATTCCTTGAAGACGCCTTCGCGCTCGACGATCAGGTCGTGCGTAAATTCCAGGCCATCCACATGGACGTTCCAATACATCCATTGGCTGGGGCGAATGACCACTTTGTTGCGGGCGGCTGGCTCGGCCTTCCGAATTGCTTCGGCTTCTTTTTCTGAAAGGAGTTCAGCCTTGAGCAATTCCTGGACTTTGGGCTCCATCTCCGGCGAATAAACAGCCGCGAGATAATCGCGCATTTTCTTCCGCATGAACACGCCATTGGTGCAGATGTAAATGATGCGGCCCTGTTGGAGGATGCCGGCTACCAGTTCCTCGATCTTTGGATAAATCAACGGTTCGCCGCCGCAAATGCTCACCATGGGCGCGTCGCATTCCTCGGCCACAGCCAGACACTTCTCCAGCGGCACCATGTCCTTCAAATTGGTGGAATACTCGCGAATACGACCGCACCCCGTGCAGGTCAAATTGCAGGTGTGCAACGGCTCGAGTTGCAAGACCATTGCAAATTTGGGTGTGCGTCGGACCTTGTGTTTAATGATGTGACCGGCGATTTTCGCCGATAACGCGAAGGGAAATCGCATAAGCTGATTAGTTTTTAGCTACTTGTTGAGCAGGTCCGGCAGTGGGAAGAGTGCGATCAGGCTGTTGGGGAGGATCAGCCTGCATCAGACCTGGCAGAATGAAATCAATCGGCGAAACGCTTTTGGAAGCATTAATACCGCTGCAGCCCGCCACCAGAAGCAGCACGACTGGGTAAAATGCAAACCACATCAATTTGCCTTTTGATATCACTCAGTGGGCAGTATAAGTCGAGAGATGATGTTAGCAATATCAATTTCGAGGGGGCAGAACCCCATTGCTAAACTGGTCCAGGCGAACTACCTGAAACTTTTTCGTGGTCTGAAAAGCGAATTGTTTGCGCCGGCCGTCAGGGTTCTCCTGGCGGCAGGATTGACGTGCGGTTTCAGCTTGGCAACCAGTGCCGAACCGGCTTCGAACCAGATCGATTTTGCCGCGCGAGCGAAACGAGATTTCATGGCCGCTCGCGCCCGGTTCCAGGCGGAAACCAACAACCCGGAAGCCGCCTGGCAATTTTCCCGCGCCTGTTTTGACCTGGGGGAATTCGCGACCCGAGACGCCGATCGGGCGGAAATCGCGGAGACCGGTATCGATGTCGCCCGTCAACTGGTCGCTCGAAATCCGGCTTCGGCCGAAGCTCACTATTACTTGGGAATGAACATGGGGCAGTTGGCTCGCACCAAAACGCTCGGCGCGTTGCGACTGGTGACGCAGATGGAGACCGAATTCGAAGCCGCGCGCAGGCTCAATGAGCGTCTGGACCACGCCGGGCCGGATCGCAATCTGGGTGTGCTATACCTGGAAGCGCCGTCGTTTGGAAGCATCGGAAACCGCAGCAAAGCTCGCGCGCATTTACGCCGGGCGGTCGCAATTGTTCCAGATTATCCCGAGAATTGTCTCTATCTGATCGAGGCGTATCTGCGCTGGGGAGATCAGGTCGCCGCCGCGCGTGAGTTCAAACAGCTGGCAGATCAATGGGCAGAATTGCACCAAAAATATACCGGTGAAAGTTGGGAATTGAGCTGGCGCGATTGGGAAAAGCGATTCGCAGGTGCCAAAGCCAAGATCAAAGATGCATCAGCTCAGATTGAATCGCCCCGCCAAAAGGACT
>JBQCEJ010000383.1:0-4112 GCA_051960355.1 Verrucomicrobiota bacterium
GGAGCTCAGCTTGTTCCAATTCTCACTTGCTGGTGAACGGCTGCAACCGGTGCCCAATCTGAATGCGCACCGAGCGGTGATAGGGCTGCCGAAGCCAGCCCAGCCTCTGCAGCCCTATTCTTGTCCCCCACCACACAAAAACTGAGATTGATCGGATGGGCCATGCCGAGTTCCTTGCACGAATCTGCCAGGACGAACTCACGTCCGGCAGGAACGCCAAATCAACTGCCGCACCAAAGCCGCAAAACCACTTTGCGCAGGCCATCGCCTCGCTCATTTCCCCCCAGCGATCCGGCGTGGCAACTGTGACACTGCTGCTCCTGCATGTTTGGCGGAAGCCTCGGCAGTGAACTTGCCGGTCGTCGCAATCTTCAGCACGTAGGCATGTTCGCACGGCCTGGCCTCGGGAAACCGCACCTTTAAGCCGTCGGCATCGCGAGCAAACGCGAGCGGGCTGGAGGCCCCGAGCATTTGCACCGAAGCGATTTCGGCTGGCTCCCGTCCGGTCGCAAGACTCTTAATGATCAGGCTGCCGCTAGCCGGCCAGCCCAGCACGATGGCGTAGAGCGTGGTCCCTTTCGTGGTGAACCGGACGTCGTCAGCCGTAAAGCCAGACTTGGGTTCATTAAACGCGCCCTGCTTGACCTGGGTCGGTCCTTCGCCAAACAAACGCCACGGGCGCGTGGCATAGATAGCCTCGCCGTTGATGGCGAGCCAGCGACCGACACTTTCGAGGGCTTCCTTTTGATTCTCAGGAATGGTTCCATCCGGCTTTAGTCCAATGTTGAGCAGGAGGTTGCCGTTCTTGCTCACAATATCAGCAAGGTTGGCGACGACGGCCTGTGCGTTCATCTCCAACTCAGCTTTGTGATAAAACCAGCCGCTGATGAGGGTTGTATCCGTTTGCCAAGGCAACGGCCGGAGGGTATCCGATTGGCCGCGTTCAATGTCGAGCACGTAAGCGCTATCCACCGGAGCGCGCTTCAGATTGAGCACCGCCTCGTTGGAGCCGCCATGACGCGCGATGTTCCGGTTATAAAGGTCGGCCGCAAGCTGCAGTCCGTAGTCGCCAAAGGGCAGCCCGCCGTCGAAATACAGCAAATCGGGTTGATACTTGTCAATGAGCTCCCGCGTGCGCAGATACCACTGCCGCTCAAAGGTTTCCTGCGACACATCTTTGAGGTAGAGATCGCGGTAGCGCGGGTCCGCGCCGTCGTAGGGCACGCCCTTCAATGGTCCTTCGTAGTCACTGCCATGCGACGCCTCCAGAAACGAGGGGGCGCGGTCGAGATGCGAGGACGCGCCGAAGCGCAGACCATGTTTTTCGGCGGCCTTTTTCCATTCTCCCAAAATGTCTCGCTTGGGGCCCATTCGCGCCACGTTCCAGCGATGGAGGCTGGAATCGTAAATATCGAAGTTGTCGTGATGCACGGCGACGGGAACGATGTAGCGGGCGCCAATGGACTTGTAGAACGCCACCAAGGCATCGGCGTTGAAATGCTCCGCTTTCCAGAGCGGGATCAAGTCTTTGTAGCCGAATTTGGATGGATGCCCATACCGCGCCACGTGCCAGTCATAGATATCCTTGCAATGGGGTGCCGTGCCCTGGCCGTGCTGATTATACATGCCCCGCGCATAATGCCCGGTGGAGAACGGACGCGTCTCATCTGCCACAGACGGCAATCCCCAGTGCATGAAGATCCCGAATTTAGCATCCCGGAACCAGTCCGGGCACTGATAATTCCGGAGTGACTCCCAGTTTGGCTGAAACGGCCCTGGGGTCAGCGGCATCAGCTGCACCTTGCCCGCGGCGCTCTCTTTGCTCGCTTCGATGGTGTCCGCCGGAGCCGGGGTTTGCTCCACGCCTCTCGCCACCTGCACTGTTGAGCCAAGCAGAATTAAGCTCGCACCGAGCCCGCAGAGCGTTTGATTTACATTCAGTCTTAATTGCATATTTATCTGTGTCGATTGCTGGGTAAGCCCGTTCCGCCAAGCCCGGCGCCTCACTCCAAGCGCACGCTCGTCATTGTCTTCAGCTTGCGGCCGCGTCTATCGTCATCGGTAAAAATATTTGGCGCGTGAGTGCCCCTCATTGGCCTGGTAGGCAGAGTCCCGCCCAGTCGCATCAACCAAGCCAAAATCCAAGCTGGTAGTGGAGCGGCTTTTGCGATACTCGGCGTGGCCGTCGCAGGCGATCAGGTTCCCTCCCTCTTCATGGAGATTATTGTAGTGCTCCCGTGGGGTGCCGCTCCACTCCGCGCCTGCGGAGGCTGTCCAGGCGTGCCATTGGGTATAGGAGCCGTCGTTGTCGTCATGCCGCTCGGGCTCATACCAAAAGGCACTCATCAGGCACCAGTTCTCCTGAATCACAACGGTCCTGGCCGGGTTTCTCACCTTGCTGAGGCCTTTGTCGAGCACGAGTTGGCTGATGATCAGGGCCGTGGAACTCAAAGCGGTCGGCACATACCCCGCCTTGGTGGACGGCTTGGCCGCCGGACACACGTAAACCGGTGTGGCATCGCCGGGATTCTTGGCGCCAACGTAAGGCCGAATTGCTCTTAATGGATTGAGCGGGGCGGTCGGGTTATTGAAATCGTTCACTCGCTCGTCCCCGCCTGCAGGTAACTTATTATTATCGGTCTCATACATCGTGAGGGCGAACCCGATCTGCCGCATGTTGCTAAGGCAGGCGGTTCGCTTCGCCCGGCTCTTGGCCTTACTCAGCGCCGGCAGGAGCATCGCCGCCAGAATGGCGATAATGGCAATGACCACCAGCAGTTCAATCAGAGTAAATCCCCGGGCTGAGCGCCCGCTCCGTCTGTATGGAGACTTCGTCGCGTAGTTGGATGTGAAATGCATTGGTGTTTCCTCTCATTTCCTTTCGGAACAGGATTAAGCCACCGCGCGCGCGCCGGAGCCTTTTGCCCGCGGCCGCCCCTTCCCAATCCCAGCCACTAAACCGACTCCTCGCGCACATGGCGTGGACTCTTCCAGCGGTGCGAAAACCAGGCACCTGCGTGTTGAATCCATAAAGTGGCACTTCATATAACGCCCAAAAGTGACACGTTCTGCGCCGATTAGATATTGAACGTTTGTTTAGGGAACCAGGTAGAACCGGCTTCGACCGGAAGGCTCCGGGCTGACGCCTCTTATCTGAGGGACAAACGAAGTCAGACCCGAGTCAACGGACGTCGGCCGCAATTTTTTCGCGAATGCGGTTGACCGCCAGGCTACCCAACCGGTCGGCCAACTGCTGGAGATATAAACTCCGCGGCAAGACATGGCGGCCTTCACTTTCCCACCAACCCTCCGGCCGTTCGAACACACCGCGACCGTGCTTTCCGACGAATCCGATGGCATAGTTCTGGGCGGTCGGCGGCCGCTGGCACACCAGCGAGCCTTCGCAATTCCATGCCACGTAGTTGGCTCCCGCCCAGCCGTGGCCGCTCCCCATCCACTGGCGATCCTGGAATATGATCTGTGCATCGACTCCGTCGTAAAGTCCTCCCACCGACCAGCGATGATGCGGCTCACTTGTCGCGTGATCCCGTTCCGAATGGCACGCGAGGAAAACATTGGGCCCCGGCACGCGTGAGCCGAACACAAACGCATGCCGCGCATCGCGGGAATAGCAATTCAGGACTAGGGAGAGCTGCCCATTTATGCTAAAGGGATAGCGTCGACCCCCGGTGATGCTCGAAACCGGATCCACGCTGCGGCAATCCTGCACCGTAATCCACTTGGCGTTCCGTTCGATCGCCGAAACCCCATGATAAAAGTGAACTGCGGTGAGTTCGCGAGCCCAGCAATTCTTTGCGTTGTCGAACAAGACCAATTGAGTGGCATGGGCCTCGTCCGCACAGTATTCCTCGTTACGGAACTTGGCCTTGACGGCGGGATCGTATTCAGAGTCGCCCAGCAACTGTTCAACTCCCGACCGTTCAATGCGACCGCCATCTTCGTAGCGCCACACAGAACCGCCCCCCCATCGCGCCTCAATCGCACAAGCAATTGGCGCATCGATCGTGAGCCGGTTGCTCTCGACCGCCGTGATCACGCGGTCAAAGTTCAATGGGAAGGATGCCCATTGGCGCGTGCTGGAGGGAGCGCCG
>JBQCEJ010000384.1:0-6658 GCA_051960355.1 Verrucomicrobiota bacterium
TGTGAAGTGGGGCGTCGCCGTTCAAGCGGATGATTCAGAATACTTCACGGGTCTCATGGAACGCGTTGTGGACGGTCCCCAACAAACCTCATGGGCGCCGGACATCAAGGAAGCCATGAACCTGCGCGGCCAGAAGGTGGACATGATTCTCAAGCCGACCACTTCGGTTTACGCGCCGTTTTATCTCTCTTCCAAAGGCTACGCGATTTTCGTGCAAGGCAACTGGCCCGGCTTTTTTGATTTTTGCAGCAGCGATTCACAACGAGTCAAAATCGAGTGGGAAGGGCCGTCGTTCGAATTGAAGATCTACACGGCCAAGACACCGTCGGAACTCGTCAAGGCTCACGCCCTTGATGCCGGTCCGCCGTTCCGGCCGCCTAAATTGATGTTCACGCCGTGGCGCTGGCGTGATGAGCACGTCCAGCGCAACAAGTATTACGACGGAACGCCGGTTACCGGACCGTTCAATTCGGAATCGATGGAAGACTTGTTGCTGATGAAGGCGTATGGGATTCCCTGTGGTGTTTACTGGATTGATCGGCCTTGGGGACCGGGTCGCCTCGGTTATGATGATTTCGAAATCGATCATCGCCGTCTTCCGCATTTCGCTGAAATGGTGAAATGGCTGAATGCTCAGGACATGCAGATGATGCTTTGGATCGGGCCTTTTTTCCAAGGCAACATGGAAACCAATGCATTGAAACAGGGCTACAATCTGGCCGGCCAGCCTCCGCAAAAGAATAACTATCCGATGGTGGATTTCACCAATCCGGCCGCGAAGGAATATTGGCAGGACGGCGTGGCCAAGTTGCTCAAGCTTGGCGTTGCCGGGTTCAAGCTGGATCGCGCGGAAGAAGACATTCCGGAAGAAGGCCCGTATCGGACCTTCGATGGCCGCTCGATTCGCGAGAACCGGAACGCTTATCCCGCCATGTACACCAAGGCCACCTACGAAATTGCGAAGAAGTTTCGCGGGAATGATTTCGTCTGCATGCCGCGCGCCGCCTATCCCGGCAGCGCGAAATACGCCGCGTTCTGGGGCGGTGACATCGGCGGTACGCAGGAAGGTTTGCGCGCTTCCATCATCGCCGTCCAGCGATCAGCGGTGATGGGTTATCCAAACTGGGGATCAGACACCTGCGGCTACAACAAGCAAATGATGGAAACCGAAGTGTGCGGACGCTGGCTCGCGTTCAGTTGCTTCACGCCCATCATGGAAGTGGGACCCACAGGCAATCGCGCCTTCTGGAATTTTCACGCGTCACCCAGCTACGATGCGCAGTTGATCGCAACGTGGCGACTGTACGCGCGGTTGCATCAAAGCCTAGCGGATTACGGTTATGCAGCCGCCAGGGAAGCTGCCCGGACCGGCATGCCGATCGTGCGTCCGCTGTTCTTGATTGAGCCGCAGGCGCCCGCCGCCTGGTCCAACTGGTGGACCTATCAATATGGCCCCGACATTCTGGTGTCGCCGATCTGGGAGAAAGGCCAGGAAACGCAGGAGGTCTATTTGCCTTCCGGAGAGAAGTGGCAGGATGCGTGGCAGCCTGAAACCGTTTACAAAGGCGGCCAGACGATCACGGTGAAAGCGCCACCGCACCAGATTCCGATCTTCATCCGCGCCGGTTCAAAAGTGAAGCTGGGCGATCTGAACCAGCAATGGACCGAATCGGTTGCGATCGCGAACACACGTCCAGACCTGAAGAAGCTCGATGCTGAACTCAAGGCGTGGTTCGATCAGAAATATCCCAAAGCGGCGGTGCGGAAGTAATTCTCGTCACAGCGAAACGAAAAGGCCCGCATCCGGATCAAACCGGTGCGGGCCTTTTCTCAACTGTGTTGGCGGAATCCTAGACGCCCAGGAACACCGGTTTGAAGTGGCGCTCAAATAAGTTGCCGGTGACGTTCCGGGCAATCGTTGGTTCGCTGGCTCGAACGAGCTTCAGATAAGTCTCACCCTTTTTCGCAGCGACTTTGAACCCGACGTGCAGCAACTGGCGCACGTGCTGGTTGAACTCCGGCGATTTCTGATCGTGACGGACGGCGGCGGCAAACTGGGCGGCGCTCCATTGGGCTGTGATTTCAGCCGACGGCAGCTTCGAACGGTCGATATCAATTACCGTGGCGTAGGGCGCGCAGAGTTCGTCGATGTGCGCCAAGGCCTGGGCGTAGATGTCCTTGGCAAGCGCGAGGCCATCGCCGCCGGCTTCGGCCAAACCGATAATTTCCTCCAACCACGTTGTGCCTGCCGTTTTCAGATGCAGTCCGGCATTGTGCTGCTTGATGGCGCGATGGATCGGTCCATAAATCGAGAACTTGTCGCTGCCCGAATGCACGCTGAGTTTCAGGTTTTCCGGCAGGCCGTATTTTTGAATGGCGAACCGAATTACGGCGAGGTCGTCGTTAAATTCTTTTTCAAACTGCGCCACGTTGCCGACGTATTCCACGCCCTTGTTGAAACGGCCGGTGAACTTCGGCGCGATCGTCTGAATCGGAACCTTTTCATCTGCCAATGCCACAAGAATGACCAGCAATTCCACCGGCGTTTGCGGCGAATCGGTTTCGTCCATGGAAACTTCGGTGATGAATTTGCCTTCGCCTTTGGCTTTGGCGATGTGCCGGTAAATCGCGCCGGCTTCCTGAACCGCGAAGAGGAACTTGTTGGCGATGCGTTCCACTTCCGCACGGGAAGAACTGATGCCGCCTTCAACACCTGCGAGATCGATGCGTCCGGCTAGTTCCGGATGGCGATCCGCAAATACCTTGACGGCTTCCGCTGCTGCCGGTTTGCCAATGGACTCCGCGACGTCGATGGTGAAAAAATCGGAATGCGGGACAAAGCGATCCACGGTTTCGAGACGGATATGATCGGCATCGACATGCCAGGTTTTGGTCCAGCCGAGCTTTTGGACTGCGGCTTCCGCTGCGGCGCGAACGCTAAGCGGTTCCGAGCCGACGATCAGATGTTCGCGATTGGATTTATTCCAAACGGGGACAATCTCGACACCTTGTTGAGCGGCCAGAATAAAGGCCTGCAATTGAGCTTCGGCCTGTTGCGCGAAACGATCTCCGACCCCGACTGAGTATTTAGCGATCTTGAGCATGGAATGAAATGGTGAATAAAGCTTTCAAACGTGAGGCATTTTGCAAACGCCGAGATCGGCGGTCAATCGTGTGCAGGATGGATAAGCTGCACACTGTACCTGAAAATATGCACTGGCGATCAAGCCACCGCCAACGTGTCCAAGGACCATCCTGGCAGATCGTCGTCCGATCCGACTAGCGTGCCGGTCGCTCCGGCCAGAAGCTTGCGTTCGGCGAGAATGCCGATCATCGCCGCATTGTCCGTGCAGAGAGTTTTGTCGGCCAGACGCAGTTTGATGCCACGCCGTGAGCAGGCTGCGGCGAGAGAATTTCGAAGCGAGCGATTGCAAGTGACGCCGCCGGATGCGGTCACACAGCAGACGCCGACGCGCTTGGCAGCTTTGAGAGTTTTCGTAACCAGCGTTTCCACAATCGCCGCCTGCACACTGGCGCAGAGGTCGCGAATGGACTGGGAATCTTCAAGCAGCTTCGGGTTATCGCGAAGGAAATAGCGAACCGAAGTCTTCAAGCCGCTGAAGCTGAAATCATCATGAGCTTCATGGATCAGCGGCCGCGGAAAATCAAATGCCTTGGGATTAGCTCGTTCACCGAGCCGATCAATTTCCGGTCCAGCCGGGTAGGGGAGGCCCATCAGTTTGCCGATCTTGTCGAAACACTCGCCCGCCGCGTCGTCGAGCGTGGCACCGAGCAACCGGTGTTTCAACTCACTCTCCACGTGAACTAACATCGTGTGACCGCCGCTTACGATCAGTGAAATGTTCGGTTGGAATGCCGCAAATTCCGCAACGGGAGGATTGCCGGCAATCCATGGCGAATAAAGATGCGCCTCGTGGTGATTGATTCCCAGAAGCGGCTTTCTCAATGCAAATGCCATCGTCTGGGCGGAGCGGAAGCCAACCATCAGGGCACTCGGCAAACCCGGCCCCTGCGTTGCCGCGATGGCTTCCAATGCCTCGGCTTTCACGCCTGACAGGCTGAGGGCTTCTCGCGTGACGGGGATCAAATTGCGCAGATGCTCCCGTGCGGCCAGTTCTGGCACCACGCCGCCATATTCGGTGTGCATCTGAATCTGTGAAGAAACGACGCTGGCCAAAACCTTTCCGTCTTGAATGACGGCAGCGCTGGTTTCGTCGCACGACGTTTCAAAGGCGAGAAGCAACATCTTAAAGGCGAGCAGGTTTCAGCCGTGGCAAACCGAGTGCGTTCGCGCGAATCACTTGGCGTGGGCGGAGGCCAGCTTGCTGTCGCCCTGCCGTTGCTCGGGCGAAAGTTGGCTGAACAGGAGAATGCCCTTTAACAGGTCGTTGGCGCGGTCGAGTTGGGGATCGCGTTGGTTGTCAATGCGCTCACGGTCGGCCTCGTCCAGGGTTTCAATGCCGCCCGGAGTGCGTCGCAGGATGATATCGCGCTCTTCTTCGTCGGTGACAGGCACGATTACATTTGGAGTGATGCCGACCTCGTGAATGACTTTGTGGCTGGGCGTATAATACTTCGCGGTCGTGAGTCGCAGCGCCGAACCGTCATCGAGCGGAATGATGCTCTGCACCGAACCTTTGCCGAACGTTTTTTCACCGAGAATAATCGCTCGATGCAAATCCTGAAGGCATCCGGCGACAATTTCTGAGGCGCTGGCGCTGCCCAGGTTCACCAACACGACAATTGGCATGCTGTGCAGTTCGTCTCCATGGCCTTTGGCGGAGAATTTCTGAGTGGCATTGCGCCCTTCCGTTGAAACCACGAGTTGACCGCGGGGGAGAAATTTCTGGCAGACTTCGACGGCTTGATCCAGCAGACCACCCGGGTTCCAGCGCAAATCCAAAACCAGAGCCTGCATCCCTTGCGCTTTGAGTTTGGTCAGAGCGGTTTCGAGATCGTCGCTGGTCTTTTCACCGAACTGCACGAGGCGGACGTAGCCAATCTTGTTGTCACCGAGAGGAAACTCCTTCTTGCCGTTGATGTCCTTGACCATGTCCACGTTGATGATGGCGCGGGTCAGTTTGTAATCCTTCACTTCGCCGGAGCTGGGACGCATCATTGTGATACTGACGTCCGTGCCCGGCTCGCCACGGAGATTTTTTACGGCGTCCTGCAAGCCCATGTTTTCCGTGCTCTTGCCTTCAATTTTGATGATGCGATCTCCTGAGAGAATGCCCGCCTTGAACCCGGGCGTGTCTTCAATTGGCGCCACCACGGTGACGAAATTTTCCTTCATGGCAATGATGATGACGAGCCCGCCGAACTGTCCCTGAGTGTCGTTTTGGAGTTCCTTGTACTTCTCGGGATCCATGAATTCGCTATGCGGATCGAGCTTGTCGATCATGCCTTTGAGCGCGCCATAGACGAGCTCGCGGTAACTGGTGTCCTGACCTTCGACGTAATCGTTACGGACTTTCTCCATGACTTCGGAGAACAGCTTCATGTTCGGATAAACCGAATCCTTCTGAGCCGCATCGGCGGAGTTTATGTAAAGCCGCCCGCCAATGAGCAGGTTGACGGCAAGGACAACCGCAACCAGGCTGAAAACCAAACGTCGTTTCATATCAATTTCTCGAGAAATAATACGAGGCAAGGCAGGGGTTTGCAAACGGGAACCTGAAGCGGGTGCAACGCGTTGAATCGCCGGGGAAACAAGTTGAACTGAGCCGCACCATCCAGACGGAGCGCGCCTGCTCAAGGGCGCGTGCTTTCGGCAAACCTCTGTGGCTGAAGTTCCAACCAGCTTGGCTCACGCGGTAAATCGCAGGCGTTGGCAGCGAGTTCGAATTGCGCGTCGCGAGCTCAGGGAGCAATCCCAACCCCTGTTCAGCTCTTCCTTGGCGTCGTCACAAATACATTTTCAATAACATGTTTCACTTGGTCGCTTCCGCATTTCGGGCAAACGATATTGTCCCGGTCATGCTGCTTGATCGTCATCGCCTGGGTGAATTCGTGGCCACAGTTTTTGCACTCGTATTCGTAAGTTGGCATAGCACTCCTTTAACTCTTGGAGTTCTATTGCTCACGAGTGAAGCCTGCGCAAGGGAGTATTTTCCGCGCTCTCGGGATCGGATTGACACCTGAGTGCCTTCACGGGTTCGCTGGGACTCGGAGATCCACCCAGAAGCGGCTGCCCTGGCCCTCTTCGGATTCAACGCCAACTTTGCCGCCCATCCGTTCGACCACTTTTCGGACGATCGCCAACCCGATGCCGGTGCCTTCGTAGCGAGGATTAAATTGTTGGAACATGCCGAAGAGCCGTGACTGCACATCGTGCGGGATGCCGATTCCGTTGTCTTCGATCCAAATGCGGATGCCGGGCCGGGGAGTTTGAAAACTGGCCATGGCGTTTTCCAGACCTGATGCCGGTTGGTTTCCAGGGTATTGTCCCGGCGCTGGTTCAGCCCAGATGCGGATGCTGGGCCGCGTGCCCGGAGCGACGAATTTAACAGATTTGCCCAGAAGGTTTGAGAAACACTGCGTCAGAAAAGCCTCATTGGCCAAAACCACGGGGAGGGTTCCGTCGATCCGAATATCAGCACGATCCGGCAGCAGATCGGGATAGGTTTGCAGTAAT
>JBQCEJ010000385.1:0-10446 GCA_051960355.1 Verrucomicrobiota bacterium
GTTGACGTCCTATCGTGAACTGGGTTACACCGCGGGGCTGATCGTACCGGAGAAATGCAAAGTGCGCGGCACGAGCGCGCTGGTCGCTTTGGGAGAGGAAAATCCCAACCGCAGCGTGATCCGGCCCGACGTCTTCCAACACATTGCTTTCGATACCGATGACAATGAGGCGCGCACTTATCCTATTTCATTGATGGGCGTGATCGCGGCGATCCGGCAGAGCTTTTTCGATGCGCAACATTATTTACAGGCACAGCGGGAATTTGCGCAGCGCCCACAGGGTCGCCGGCCGGAATTCAATCCCGCCCTCGCGGCGCTCGCCCCGGCGGTGGAACGCAAAACGTCCGTTGTCTTTGAACCTGGCAGCGCGTTGATGGACGACCGCGCCGCTCAACTTGCCCGCGAACTCGGTTTGGATTTTTGCCTGGTTTCCTGCGGCGAAGAATGGCGTCGGCCCGATCTCGCCAAAGCCACTGGCGCGACCTTCATTGTGCCGGTCAACTTTCCGAGCTTGCCGAAGCTGCCGAGCGATGAGGATTGGGATCAGGTTTCGCTGGATCAGTTGCGCGCGTGGGCTTGGGCGCCGGAGAATCCCGCCTTGCTGCGCGGCCAGAAGCTTGAGATCGCGCTCACCACGTACGGATTGAGCGACAAAAAAAGCTTTCGGAAAAACCTGCAACTGGCGATCGACCGCGGGCTTTCGGAAACGGACGCACTCGCCGCCTTGACCACCATTCCCGCCAGGCTCTGCGGCGTGGAAAATCAACTCGGCACCATCGAACCCGGCAAGCTCGCCAATCTTGTGGTCGTTGACGGAAAAAGCTATTTCGATCCAGAAACCAAAGTCAGCGCCGTGTGGATTGATGGACGGATTTACCTATCGGAAACCGAACCGAAACAGAGTCAGGCCGACGAACCCAAACCCACGCGCCCGCCGCTCAAGCCAAGCGAGGTGACGCCACCCAAAGAAGAGCCCGAGAAACATCCGCAGCCGCCCGAAGTCGCGAAGGAGAAAAGCGCGGTGGAGAGTTCAACCAACACGCTGGCGAACGTCAACGGCTCAGAAAAAAAGGAGAGCCAGAAGAATGCGCAGCGCGAGATTCGCAAAACGCGGGTCGCGCATTCCCCGTTGAAAGGACGCGGGCCGATCAGTAATCCGCCATCGGTTTTGATTTCGGGTGCGACGCTTTGGACCTGCGGGCCGCAAGGTGTTTTGAGTAACCGCACATCGCTCCTGATTTCAAAGGGCAAAATCGTTTCCGTCGGAACCAGATCCGGCGATGCCGCCGTCCTCCAAATCGATGGCACGGGCCTGCACGTTACGCCGGGCATTATTGATTGCCACAGTCATGCGACTGTTCTTGGGAATGTCAACGAAGGCGGACTCCCCTCCACCGCGATGGTGCGAATCAGGGATGTCGTCAATTCTGAGAGCGACAATTTCTATCGTGAACTCGCGGGCGGCGTGACCACGATCAATCTGCTGCACGGCTCGGCCAATCCAATCGGCGGACAGAATTGCGTGATCAAACTGCGCAGCGGCGATTCGCCTGAGCAATTGGTTTTCAGCAACGCTCCGGCGGGAATTAAATTCGCGCTCGGCGAAAATGTGAAGCAATCCAACTGGGGTGAAAAGTTCACGACGCGTTTTCCCCAGACCCGAATGGGTGTGCGGACCTTCATCCAAAACCGGTTTGTGGCCGCGCGGCAATATCTCGACGACTGGGCGGCGTTCCGCAAAAACGGCGGCCTCGCTCCGCGCCGCGATCTGGAACTGGAAGCGATTGGCGAAATTCTCAATGGCCAGCGCTGGATTCATTGCCATGCGTATCGGCAGGACGAAATGCTCATGCTCACGCGTCTGATGCAGGATTTTGGCGTGCAGATCGGCACGTTCCAACACGGGTTGGAAGGCTACAAGATTGCCGATGAACTCGCCGCCGCGAACATTGGCGTTTCCACGTTCTCAGATTGGTGGGCTTTCAAATTCGAAGGTTACGATGCGATTCCTTTCAATGGCAGCCTGCTGCGCGAGCGCGGCGTGCTGGTTTCCTTCAACTCCGATTTTTCCGAACTCGCGCGTCGGCTGTATCAGGAAGCGGCGAAGGCCGTGAAATACGGCGGCACCGCAGAAACCGACGCTTTGGATTTCATTACGCTCAATCCCGCGAAGCAGTTGCGCATTGATCGCTACGTCGGCTCGCTCGAACCGGGCAAGGATGCCGATTTCGTGATCTGGTCCAAGTCGCCGCTCGATTCCAGCACGGTGTGTTTGCAGACGTGGATTGATGGTAAAAAATATTTCGACCGCGCGCTCGACCCCGAACGCACGGCGCGCCTGAGCCAGGAACGGGCCGATCTGAGTGCCAAAGCCAGGAAAATAAGTCAGTCGGCGAATGGCGGCGGACCGGGCGATGCAACGGGCGGCAAATCCTTTTTCCATGTTTCGTTGGAACACCAATATGACGGCGTGGAGCGGAGGAGTGAGGATGAATAATTCAATGTGCGCAGGCAGAATCGGAACTTTGAAATCGCAACGATTGCGCCTTCCAGCCGCGGCAACTGTCGCTCTTTTCATCTGGTTGCTCGGCTGGGTTGCAGGCTCGTCCGTTCGAGCCGAAAGCCTTCTTTTGCAGCACGCGATGATTCATACCGTTTCGAGTGAAACGATCTCGAACGGTTCCGTGCTCATTCAAAACGGGAAAATCACCAGCGTGATTCCTGACGGCAAACCTTTCGAAATTCCCGCCAACACCACCACGATCGATCTGCACGGACAGCACCTTTATCCGGGGCTCGTCGCGCTGGATTCCGGGCTCGGACTTGGTGAGATCAGCGCCGTGCGCGCCACGCAGGACGCCAACGAAGTCGGAGAGTACACGCCGGATGTGCAATCTTGGGTGGCGGTGAATCCAGATTCGGAATTGCTCCCGGTCGCCCGGGCCAACGGCATTGCCTTTTTTGAACCCGTTCCCAAAGGCAACATTCTCTCCGGCCAATCGGCGCTGCTCGCGATCCATGGCTGGACCTACGAACAAATGACGGTTCAGAAGCCGGCGGCATTGCACCTGTTCTGGCCGAGCATGGAGTTGAATCTGGCGCCGAAAGAGAAATCACACGACACCGCCAAATGGAAACCGCTGGATGAGCAAGCGAAAGAACGTTGGGCTGAAGTGCGTTCAATCGAAGAGTTTTTCGATGAAGCCAGCGCCTACGCCAAGGCCAAAGCCGCGGCCGCAAAGGCTGACAAACAGTTCGAAACCATTCCAGCCTGGGAGGCGATGTTGCCTTATGTCAGCCGCGAACGGCCGATCATGATCCACGCGGAGGAAGTGCGGCAGATCCGTTCGGTGATCGATTGGGCCGCGACCCATCCGTTCAAAGTCATCCTCGCGGGCGGGCGGGATGCCTGGCAATTGGCCGACCGGCTCGCGAAGCAGGGCATTCCCGTCATCTACGAAAATATTTTCATTTCACCGACGCGCGACACGGAGTCCTACGACGCGCACTTTGCCGCTCCTGAGAAGCTGCGCCGGGCCGGTGTCAAAGTTTGCTTCAGCCTGGGCTCGGACAGTTTTAACGCCGGCATGGCGCGCAATCTTCCGTATGCCGCCGCGCAGGCGATCGCTTTTGGTTTGCCTGAGAATGAAGCGCTCAAAGGTCTCACGCTTTATCCAGCCGAACTGATGGGCGTGGAAAAACGCATCGGTTCGATCGAAGCGGGAAAAGACGCAACGCTGTTTGTGTGTGACGGAAATATTTTCGACCTTCGCGCCAGGGTGAAGCGCATGTGGATCGCCGGCGAGGAGGTCAGCCTTGAAAATCGTCACACGCGACTCTACGAGAAATACCGTAATCGTCCGAAACCCTGAGGCCTGCGGAGCGCAGCAAGGTATTCAGCCGGCGGAACCGCATTCGGGTTTAATAGCATTGCCAACCGGCTCCGATCCTCTTTGAATGCAGCGCAACGTTGGTGAAACTGAACCGAATTTATGAAATGTCCCGCATGTGACCGCACACTCGCTCGTATCTCGCTTGGTTCGCTCGAAGTCGATGTCTGCCGTGGCGGCTGCGGCGGCATCTGGTTTGACGGTTACGAACTGCAACAGGTGGACGACGCCGACGAAAGCTTGGGCGAATCCCTGTTGCGCATTCCTCGCGACGAAAGCATCCGCGTCGATTCACACATAAAACGTGAATGCCCCAATTGTCTCCAGAAAAAACTCATGCGGCATCAGTTCAGTCCAAAGATCGCAGTCCAGGTGGATGAATGTCCGGGTTGCGGTGGTTTCTGGCTCGACGCGGGGGAACTTGAGCAGATTCGTCTGGAGAAAGGGCGTCTGGAAAAGGCGGCCAGGCGCTCGGATGGCCTGTCTCCCGCAATGATCCGCGCTCTTTACCGGCTGAAAACGATCGGTCGGGAAGACGTTTGAACCGCTTTGGCCGCGTGCCCGGAAGCCGGGAGGTAACTGGTGGTTGCGCTCGTCTTGCGCTTGTTTCAGGATCTTTGCGCCCGGTGGCCAACTCAAATTCCAATTGCGAAGCCTCAGCGTGCCGCCTAATTTGAAGGCGTGTTAGGCAATCGGATCAATACCACAACCACGATTTAGCGTCCGCCCGGCAAACCGGGATGGACGCCAACGCCTCGAACTGTTTCATTCGAGGCGTTTTTATTTTCCCGAATTAAGCGTTGGATGAATAAAGAAATGCCTGATTTAGCGGCTGGTGAGAACATGCGTTTTCTGTTGAAGGAAGAAACGCATCAGATTATCGGCTGCGCTTTTCAGGTGCTGAACGAAGTGGGGCATGGCTTATACGAAAAGATCTATGAGAATGCTTTGGTGGTGGAATTTGGCCTCCAAAACATCCCTTGTGAGCAGAAACGCCGTTTCGACGTTCTTTACAAAAAACAGCCTGTAGGATTCTACGTTCCCGACTTAATCGCCTTCGGGCAGGTGGTTGTGGATACCAAGACAATTGAGAAAATTACAGATGAGGAACGAGGAAAAATGTTGAATTATCTCAAGATTGCCGGACTCCGCGTCGGCCTGGTTCTTAATTTTAAGCACCCCAGACTTGTTTGAGCGGGTGGCACGATGAGAAGACAAGAAACGAAACCACAGATGGACACAGATGGACGCAGATTTTTGATCGGGATTGCGCTTCGTTCTGCTTGCGGCAGCACTGAGGGATTGCATCAGCCTGTCACCGGCAACGGCGGCGGGGACCGCCCCCTTCTGTGTTCATCTGTGGTTTCCCTTTTTAAATTCTTATGGAAAACGAAAGAAAAACTCTCGACGAACGCAACCAGATGACCGAGCTGGAACGCATCCGGCATTCCGCCGCGCACGTAATGGCCACCGCCATTCTGCGGCTCTGGCCGGACGCCCAATTCGCCTACGGGCCGCCGGTCGAAAATGGCTTTTACTACGACCTCGAATGCTCGCATCGCATTTCGCCCGAAGACTTCGAGCGGATCGAGGCCGAGATGAAGAAGGAGATCAAGGCGAACAACCCGTTTGAGAAGCTCGTCGTCACGCGCGAACAGGCCATTGCCGACGCGCAAGCAGGACGGCTCGGCGGTTTGACCGAACGCCCGGGCAACGCCAGCAAGTTCAAGCTCGATCTGCTCAACCAGATTCCCGAAGGCGAACCGATCTCCTATTTCAAGAACGGCGATTTCATCGACCTCTGCGCCGGGCCGCACGTCATGCGCACCGGCAACATCGGCGCGTTCAAGCTCACCAGCGTGGCCGCCGCGTATTACAAGGGCGACGAAAAAGGCCCGCAGCTCCAGCGTATCTACGGCACGGCGTTCAAGAACAAGACCGCCATGGACGAGTATTTCAAAATGCTTGAAGAGGCCAAGCGCCGCGACCATCGCAAGATCGGCGCGGAGATGGGGCTGTTCGCGATTGACACGGAATACGTCGGGCCGGGCATGCCGCTGTGGCTGCCCAAAGGCACGGTGCTGGTCGAGGAGCTGGAAAAGCTGGCGAAGGAGACCGAATTTGCCGCCGGTTACGTCCGCGTCCGCACGCCGCATCTGGCCAAGGAGAAAATGTATAAAACCTCCGGGCACCTGCCGTATTACGAAGACTCGATGTTTCCGCCAATGGAATTAAATGAAGGAAAGGATGAGAATCCTTTCAAAAAGCCAGGTGGCGAAAAGCTGAGAGCTCAAGTTGAACAAATGTTGAAAGGTTCGATTGCCGGAGTCAGCAAGGCTTTTGACTCTGAGAAATCTGCGGAAGAAAGCAAATCATCCGAAGAAGAAATGCTGCGGGATTTGATGAAGAACGCAGAAAACCCACCGCACATTGAGCGCTATTACCTCAAAGCCATGAACTGCCCGCATCATCACCGCATTTTTGCGGCTGAGCCGCGCAGTTATCGCGACCTGCCGTTGCGCCTCGCGGAATACGGCTGCTGCTATCGCTACGAGCAGTCGGGCGAGTTGTTCGGCCTCATGCGCGTGCGTTCGCTCAACATGAACGACGCCCACATCTACTGCACCGAGGAGCAGTTCGCCGACGAGTTCCGCGCCGTGAACGACATGTATCTGAAGTATTTCAAAATCTTCGGCCTCGAAAAATATCAGATGCGTTTCAGCACGCACTCGAAGGAAGGTCTCGGCAAGAAATACGTTAACGAACCCGAGCTGTGGAAGAAGACCGAGGATATGGTGCGCAAGGTGTTGATCGAATCCGGCATCAACTACGTGGAGGTCGCCAACGAAGCGGCGTTCTACGGTCCGAAGATTGACGTGCAGGTGTGGAGCGCCATCGGCCGCGAATTCACCATTGCGACTAACCAGGTGGACTTCGCCGTGCCCGCCAAGTTCGGCCTGACCTATCGCGACAAGGATAATTCCAACAAGACGCCGTTGTGCATCCATCGCGCGCCACTCGGCACGCATGAACGTTTCATCGGCTTCCTGATCGAGCATTACGCGGGCAACTTCCCGATCTGGCTCGCGCCCGATCAGGTGCGCGTCATCACACTCAATGACGATCAGGCGTTGATCGATTACGCCCAGCCCATCGTGAACGAGCTGCGCGCAAACATGGTCCGCGTGGATTCAGATTTCAGCGCCACGCCGTTCAAAGCCAAGATCGCCAACGCGGAACAATTGCGCGTCCACACGATGCTGGTCATCGGCGGTCGCGACATGGAAGCGGGGCAGGTGAGCGTGCGTCTCCACCACGGCGGCCCGCAAGGCGCGAAGCCGAAGGCTGAGGTCATCGCGCAAATTTTGGCGGACATTAAAGAGCGCAAGGCGTAGTGGCCGGTGCGCGGAGCATCGCTCCGCGTGTTTCAAGTTTCAATCGTTCGCGAAACTGGCGGAGCAATGCTCCGCGCTCCAGCCGCATCCTCGCGAAGCAATGCTTCGCGCTCCGTCATTTCGGGAACTTTAATTCCCTCGTTTTCAAGTCGCGAAAACGCGCGCTGCTGAACGGCCATTCTTCCGCCATCCGACAGAGCTTCGCTTTCACGGGATTGTTCTCGATGTAATGGACGGCTTTTCGCGCCTGCTCCTCATCGCGCATGAATGTGTCCCAATAGTCTTCCTGCCAGAATTCGCCGAGCGGTTCAGCATCTTGTTGGCGGCCACGGCAGAAATTGATTTCCAATTTTGGATGATTTTCGTGAGCGGCGTGGTGTCGCCGACTTTGAGCAGGGCGTGAACGTGGTTGGGCATCACCACCCAACCCAGCAGTTCGAAACGCTGACCGTGATGGAAGCGCATGGCGTTCTCCAACAGCGCGGCGACGCGTAGATCGCGGAGGAAACATTCACCGTGGTTGCGGTCGAGATATTCCTCCAGTTTTTGGCGTTGCTCGCGACGGGCTTTCGCAATGGCTTCATGGTCACGCGAAGCGATGCTTCGCGCTCCGGCGTTTGCGGCGTCACCCGGCGTTCCGCAGCGCGGAGCATCGCTCCGCAAGCTGATAGCCAGTAAATGTTCCCATTCACCGCGGCGCGAGGCGGGCATGGAATCCCAGAGAGTCGGAACGTCACAGACTGCGTCAGCCCGGGTTTGTCGCAATGCGGCAGATAACCGCGCTCGTGCCATCCGCGAAAGCCTTTGGTTTTGTTCTTGGCGGAAAGCGGCTCGCTCCATTCGTTCTTGCCGGCGACCAACTGGCGCAGCTGTTTCCGTTTGCATTGTGGCGGTTGTTCCCTAAGCGGAGCGCGAAGCATCGCTTCGCAAGATTACAGCAGAACGAAACTTGCGGAGCAATGCTCCGCGCTCCTCCTCGGCAGCCCAAGGCGCAAAGCCCAAGGCGGAAGTCTGGCAAAGATTCTGGCGGACATCAAAGAGCGGAAGGTGTAAAAATTAGGGTCTGACAGCGGAGCCAGAAGTAGTTGGAGCCGTTTTCTGCAAAATGCAGATTTATTTGAGCCCAATGAGCTATAAAACGATCATCGTCGTCGGAGCACTCCTGGCAGCGGCGGCGCTGACGAGGGCGCAGTTCAATCCAACGATTACCTCACTCAGTCCGAGCGGGGTGCTCACCTTCAACGAGGTGACGAATGCCTCAGGCTACCGTGTGGAGTGGTCAACGAATCTGGCTCAGCCTTCGTGGAGCACCTCTTCACCGCCTGGTGTCGTCGGAATTCCGGCAACCGGTTTTGGAAGCCGCAGTGTGACCGTGGGCGTCGCGCAGGCAGCGTCGTTTTACCGGGTGGCGGCAACGCTGAAGCCGCCCAGCAACCGTCCGCGCGGGTCGTATTATATCAACTTCCAACCATTTGGCTCGCCCGCGTCCCCACTCGTTTTTGACGGCAAGACCTGGATGCAAGTTGATTGGAAAACTTCTGGAGGAGCTTGGTTGGATTACGTCGCGAACGTTGCCCCTTACTATGGCTGGATCCGGGACTCTGCCAATCAGCAGCTCTCCACTTACCGCGAGACGCTGACCAACTACAGCGTCCTCGAACGAAGCTATGTCTATGACGACTATGGCCGGCAGAACACCTTTGAGTTCGAACTCGAACCGGGTCGCTACCTCGTGACGGTTGGGGTCGGAAAGCCCGGTGGTTCAAGCGATCCGCACAATCTCAAGGTTGAAGGTCAGGTTCTGGTCAACGACGAGGTGCTAACCGATATCCAAGCGCGCGCGATCGAAATCCAACTGACTGACGGAAGCCTCACCCTGACCTTCGGCGGCAAGTCCGCCTCCACCGGCAGCTGGTCCTACACATTCCTCGCCTACATGAAGGTCGAGCCGGTCAACTGAGACTGGCGGCGCTGGTTCCATAAACGTGAACGGTTCTGTGCTTATGAACCGTTAGTCTCCATGCCGTGATCGTGTGGTTCTCTCGCAGCGAAATCTTCGCCAAACTCAAACTCTGAGGAATAAAGCGCATCATCAACGAACTCCGCCCCAATCAAGTCCGCGTGGATTTGGACTTCAGCGTCACACCGTTCAAAGCCACGGGTGCCGACACCGAAAGATTTCGCGTACACACGATGCTTATCATCGGCGGCAAGGACATGGAAGCGGGCAACGTCTCCGTTCGTCTCGACCACGGCGCGCGCAAGCCGCGAAGCCGAAGGCGGAAGTGATCGCGGACATTTTGTCAGCGATTGATGAGCGACGCCCTTGATTGAAAAATAAAATCGGGTCACCGCCCTTGCGCTGAGACTCGATAAAACGCGGGCGATAGCGGAGCTGGATCACGAAGCGTCACAACTGGCGCATTCGTTTGAACTTCGCGAACAAAATTTGTCACTACAGACCAATTCGCCGAATTCAGATTTGTCGCGCGGAACAGGCTGTAGGCGATGCCGAGTTGTTCGGGCACGGACATCGTTGCCGCGCCGGATTCCAGCGTCGTTTCCGTGATCGTCGGCGCAGTTGGTGGATTGTGCCAATCCGTGAGGCGATTGGTGAACGCGCCGTAAACCGCTCGTTGCGCGACGCTGAGATTGGCGAGGTTGTTCGGATTGCCCAGCAGATTTGTGCCTTCGTAAGGATCCGCGAGCAGGTCGTAGAAAAATTGGAATCCGCCATCGAGCTTGATCAGTTTGTATTGTTGGCCGCGCACCGCGACGCCGCGCAAAGGCGGAGGAATGATGCTTCCAAAGTTTTCGGAAAGGATCATTTTTTCGGCGGGATCCCACGGTTCGTTTCGCAAAACGGCGGAAAAGCTTCTTCCATCAAAAACCATATTCGTCGGCAGCGTGGACGGATTTACGCCCGCCATGTCGAGCAACGTGGCCGTCACGTCCACCGCATGAACCACCGCGTCTGCCCAACGGTTTGTTCCCACCACACCCGCGCCCAACGCGAACATCGGCAAACGAATCCCGCCCTCGAACAACGTTCCTTTGCATTGGTTCGTCGTGTAAGGCGATTGAATCGTTTCGATCGGCGTTCCGTTGTCGCCGAGAAAAAGAACGAACGTTTCCGCAAGATTCACATTGGTCATCAAACG
>JBQCEJ010000386.1:0-3035 GCA_051960355.1 Verrucomicrobiota bacterium
GGCGGCTTTTACCTCCAGAATTTTTCCGCCATTGATGACGATCTGCGTTCCTTCCGGCGAATCGTTTTCACGTTCGCGCGTGGTCAGTGTGAAACGGCTCACGCTGGCAATGCTGGGAAGCGCTTCGCCGCGGAAACCCATCGTGGCAATGGCCGCGAGATCTTCGGCGCGCTGGATTTTGCTGGTCGCGTGACGTTCGAGGCAGAGCAGGGCGTCGTCGCGGCTCATGCCCGTGCCGTCATCGGTGACCCGGATCAGGCTGCGTCCGCCGGCCTGGATTTCCACCTTGATGTGCGTGGCTTTGGCATCAAGCGAATTCTCGACCAGTTCTTTGACCACGCTGGCGGGGCGTTCGACCACTTCACCGGCGGCGATCTGATTGGCGACGTGGTCGGATAAAAGGCGAATGCGGTTCATGAAAGGACCAGCTCAGAATTCTGCAACAGCGGAAGGGCGAAACAGAAAATCGCGCCTCGCCCCGGTTCCTGACGCGTCCATATCCGGCCGTGATGATCTTCCACGATTTTCTTGCAAATCGAGAGGCCAAGTCCAGTGCCGTGCGCCTTGCCGTATGTGGCGAAGACTTCGAACAGCTTGTCGGCGATTTCCGGAGCAATGCCCGCGCCGCTGTCTTCAATCTCCGTGATCAGCTCCGTTTCGGTGGCGCTGAAGCGTAGAAAAATCGTGCCGCCTTCAGGCATGGCATCGGTCGCGTTGTGGAACAGGTTGGAGAAAACGCGGCGCAGGCGCTTGGGATCGAAACGCAGGTTGAGATTGGGAATGGCTTCGGCCTGGAGTTGAACGCGGCGGAGTTCAACCTCGGGCCGGACTTCTTCGAGCAATTGATTCAGAAACTCGCCGTAATTCAAAGTTGCGAAGACGAAATCCGCCCGCGAACCCTGGGTGAAATCGAGAATCTCGCTGATCATTTCGCTGACTCGCTCGACCTGTTTCCGAATGGTCGCGACGCTTTTCTTACGCGTCTCTGGCGTCGCTTGTGGCAGGCAACTGACTTCGGCGGTCAGGCTGATGATGTTCAGCGGGTTTTTGATGTCATGGACGATCGACCGCGCGAATCGGCCGATGACCGCCAGTCGTTCGGCCTGGAGAATTTCCTGGACATAACGATGGTTGAATTCCCGGAGCCGCTGGCTGATCTCGCGGAGGAACTGGAGGGCGAGCAGGGGACAACGTTCCACCATCAACAGCAATTCGTCTCGTGGAATGAAGTAAACCGTCGAGTCTTCGGCGGCCGCGGCGGTTGCGGAGCGGGGTTTGTATTCCAGCACGGCCATTTCTCCAAACATTTCACCGGGAACAATCTCGCCAAAAACGCGGCGGTCCTGGTCCGCGACTTTGGTGGAGATTTCCACCAACCCA
Organism: Verrucomicrobiota bacterium; assembly: GCA_051960355.1. GTDB lineage: Bacteria > Verrucomicrobiota > Verrucomicrobiia > Limisphaerales > DASXHY01 > DASXHY01. The sequence goes on from JBQCEJ010000386.1 coordinate 1,381, forward strand.
TCCTTCACCACGTACACGCCGTCGCCGTTGTCGCCTTCTTCAAAGATTTTCTGTCCACTTGAAAAACGACGCTCGCTCGCGATGCGGTTGAGCGCGTTCAACTCGGCTGTGTTCAAGGTCTGAAACAGCCTGCTGTCTTCAAGAGTGACCATGGTGGCACTTTAGGAGAAAAAAAGTTCGCGTAAAGCCAAGAGATGTTCAGCGCGAGTGCGAGCGAACTTGACGTCCTCAGTGTGGAAAACTATCCTCTGCTCTGGTTGGTGGTCGTAGCTCAATGGTAGAGTCCAAGCTTGTGGAGCTTGTTGTTGCGGGTTCGAATCCCGTCGGCCACCCCATCTTCAACTTTTCTTCCGGAATCAATCCCGCCGAGTTGCAAATATGTGCCGTCATCTGACCGCACCAAGTCAGCGCTCTTGCGCGTCAATGCACTTGGCGGTCGGACTGATCGTCAGTGGATTTCTGGAAGACTTCGTCGGTATTCTGAAGGTCGCCAGCCGATCCATTTGGTGAAGGCGTTGGAGAAGACGAATTGATTGTGGTAGCCAACTTCATGGGCGACGGCATCGAGGGTGTGTTGACTGTTTTTGAGCAGTTCAGTGGCCTTTCGCATCCGAAGATAGGTAACTTGATGCATTGGGCTGCGACCCAGGAGACGTCGGCAAAGTCGTCGCAAGTGTTCTTTGCTGTAGCCGGATTCGTGCGCCAATCGACTGAGTGACCATTCATCCCCCAAACTGGATGCGACTCGGTCCCACAAAAGTTTGAGTGTATCCGGTTGGTCAGTGGGATGGATAAAGCGCAAGACGTAAGCGTGAACCAGGTCCGTCCACTCTTGAATCAGGTTTGCTTGCGCTATTCCGCTGCATTCATCCATCAACCCTTGGATCGCGCAGCGCAACGGTGACGCGTTGAACTGAGCCATCACAGGGACCGAGGCATCTGCAAAAGGGCGCTGTTCCAAAGGTCTCTGGTAACAAACCCAGCAAAACTGCCAGGTCTGTTTATCAACCGCCTCGAAGGCGTTGAGCGTATGAGCTGGTAAAAGACAGGCGTAGCCTTCCTTGCAAATCCGCCAGCTGCCATCAATCAACACTTTGCCCTTGCCGCCGATGCAGGCGAGAAAATAGGTGGTGGATTGCTTGGTCCGAACAATTCTGTACGGCGAGACGGTCTCCTGAATCCCGATATGAATCATCTGATGCTGGCTCAGAGATTTGCACACGGGAAAGTTTTCAATCCAAGGTCGTGATTCTATGCCCGGAGCCCGCACGCCTCGTCTGCGAGTGCGTTGGCTGTCAATCGTCACGTCGGTCAGTTGGTTCGTATGTGGGTTCATCAAGCTTGTGAAACCGGGGGCTCGGAAGCCCTGAAACGCATGAGAACTTTGACGCGCGACTATGTCAAGTCAGAGTGATGACAGCGCTCTGGATACCAAGGGTTCTCGTGACGTGACCGCTGGAACCGAGATCAAAGCCGCAGTCCGGCTCCCGTTTTTGGCTCAGCCATGCTCATGAATGCCTTCGGATGAGATCGTGATCAAACCGAAGCTTGTCAGCGAAGTTTTCGTGACCGTGGCTGTTGCATTCATTGCGGCGGGAATTGAACCGCCTACATTTTTGTCGATATGATTGCGACCCAAACAGGAGATCATTAGC